>NZ_CDRNIL010000046.1:0-2286 GCF_977014125.1 Massilia phosphatilytica | reverse complement strand
TGCACTTCGTTCAGTTACGTATTGCTAAGGTTAAAACGGAGGAGTTAGTTGGATGATCCAGCACCTGTACGCCACGCTGATCGTGGTCCGCACGCTCGTGCACGGCATCGACGTGCCGGGCTATGCCTCGCTGATGGCGGGCGGCATGTTCCTCGGGGGCGTGCAACTGATCGGCATCGGCGTGCTGGGCGAGTACATCGGCCGCATCTACCATGAGGTCAAGCGCCGCCCTATCTATCTCGTGCGCGAGGAGCACCGCGTTGAACGGTCCTGACGCGCGGCTCGCCGGCCTGCTGGCCCGCTACCGCGCACTGCTGGTATTCGGTACGATCGGCGTCGCCAACACCCTGCTCCATTCGGGGACCGTGGTATTCCTCGTCGAACGCGCGCTGGCCGGGCCGGTGCCGGCCAACGTGGCCGGTTTCGCCGTCGCGAACACGGCGTCCTATTTCGCCAACTGCAGGTTCACGTTTCGCCAACCGCCGAGCTGGCGCCGCTACCGGACCTTCCTGACGGTGTCGCTGCTCAGCCTTGCGCTCACCGTCGGCCTGTCCGCCTTCGCCCAGGCGATGCACTGGCATTACCTCATCGGTCTCCTGATGGTCCTGTTGTGCGGCCCGGTACTGACCTATGCGCTGCACAAGTCCGTGACCTTCCGCCGTTCCGCCTGAGCCGGCGACCCAGCGAAAAAAGCCCGCCGCGCAGCGACAGGCCTTCGTTCACGGATACCGCGTGTGCTTACTGCCGCTCACTGCTTCGGCAAGCCGCCCAGCAGCGCGGCCAGCTTGGGCTTCGGCTTGCTCGACGCGGCCGGTGCCGCGGCCATTTCCTTGCGCGGGGCCGCGGCCGGCTCGTAGGGCTTGAGGAACCACGGATCGACCTTGTCGCGACGCGGCGCGCCCATGCCGCGCGGGCCGCGGTCCGTGCGCTCCGGACGTTCGCCGCGCGGAGCGTCCGATTCGCGGCGCCCGCCGCGGCGGTCGGCAGTGCGATCGGGAGCGCGCTCGCCGCCGCGCGAGGGCGTGAAGCCGGTCGGCTTCGCCGCGCGTGATGGTCTGCTTGATCAGCTTCTCGATGTCGGCCAGCAGGCGCTCGTCCTTGTCCGAAAACACGGACAGCGCATCGCCCGTGGCGCCGGCGCGGCCGGTGCGGCCGATGCGGTGGACGTAATCCTCGGCGTTGTACGGCAGGTCGTAGTTGATCACGCACGGCAGGTCGGTGATGTCGAGGCCGCGCGCCGCGACGTCGGTCGCGACGAGCACGTCGATCTCGCCGTTCTTGAACGCGTCCAGCGCGGCGATGCGTTCCTGCTGGGTCTTGTCGCCGTGGATCGCGGACGCCTTGATGCCGGCCTGCTCGAGGTAGCGCGCCAGGCGCGAGGCGCCGATCTTGGTGTTCGAGAACACCAGCACCTGCTTCAGGTCGCGCGCACGGATCAGGTGCTCGACGACGTTGCGCTTCTGCTCTTCGTCGACCTTGTACAGCACCTGCGTGATCGAGGTGTTGGTGGCGTTGCTGCGCGCGACTTCGATCGTCAGCGGATCGTTCAGGAAGCTGCCCGCCAGCTTCTTGATCTCGGGCGAGAACGTGGCCGAGAACATCAGGTTCTGGCGCTTCTTCGGCAGCAGGTTGATGATGCGCTGCAGGTCGGGCAGGAAACCCATGTCGAGCATGCGGTCGGCTTCGTCCATCACGAGCATCTGGACCTGGCCCAGGCTGATGTTCTTCTGCTCCACGTGGTCGAGCAGGCGGCCCGGCGTGGCGATGACGATCTCGACGCCGCGGCGCAGGATCTCGGTCTGCGGCTTCATGTCCATACCGCCGAAGACGACGGTGGAACGCAGCGGCGTGTGCTGGGCGTAGGCCTTGACGTTCTCGGCGACCTGGATCGCCAGTTCGCGCGTCGGTGTCAGCACCAGCGCGCGCACGGCATGGCGCGCGGGCGACATGCTCGTGTTGGCGTGCGGGAGCAGCAGCTGGAGGATCGGCAGTTGGCGAAATAGGACGCCGTGTTCGCGACGGCGAAACCGGCCACGTTGGCCGGCACCGGCCCGGCCAGCGCGCGTTCGACGAGGAATACCACGGTCCCCGAATGGAGCAGGGTGTTGGCGACGCCGATCGTACCGAATACCAGCAGTGCGCGGTAGCGGGCCAGCAGGCCGGCGAGCCGCGCGTCGACGCTCAACGCGGTGCTCCTCGCGCACGAGATAGATAGGGCGGCGCTTGACCTCATGGTAGATGCGGCCGATGTACTCGCCCAGCACGCCGATGCCGATGGTTGCACAT
>NZ_CDRNIL010000045.1:0-3706 GCF_977014125.1 Massilia phosphatilytica | reverse complement strand
TGGCGCCGCCGTTACGTATTGCTAAGGTTAAAACGGAGGAGTTAGTTGGATGATCCAGCACCTGATCTTCCCGCATCCGGACGGCGTGCTGGGCCGCAGCGAGGGCGGCGAGCCGTTCATCGTGCCGCTGGCGATTCCCGCGCTGGCCGGGCCGTCCGCGCTGGCGACCGTACTGCTGTTCACCTCGGGCTCGATCGAGGAAGTGATGGTGCACGTGGCCGCGCTGGCGGCCGTCGCCTTGATCTGGCTGGCCGTCTTCCTCGGCGCCGAACGCCTGCAGAACGTGCTGGGCACGCAGGTCATGACGGCGTTCGAGCGCCTGATGGGCCTGATCCTGACGGCGATGTCGATCGAGATGCTGCTGGGCGGCGTGCGCGCCTTCGTCAAGACCCTCTGACTTCAACAAGGAATCCAACATGAACACGATGTTCCGCGTCTGCTCCCTCGGCCTCGCGCTGACCCTCACGCTCACCCTGGCGGCCTGCAAGCGTTCCAACGAAACGTCCGCGTCCGGGCCCGCGTCCGCGCCGGCCGAGGTCAAGGTCGACACGGCGCCGGTCGCCTTCCAGAAGATCGATACGACGGCCGGCACGGGCGCCGTCGCCACGGCCGGCAAGATCGTCACCGTCAACTACACGGGCTGGCTGTACCTGCCGGACGCGCCGCAGCACCACGGCGAACAGTTCGACAGCTCGATCGGCCGCAAACCGTTCACGTTCCGCCTCGGCAGCGGCGGCGTCATCCCCGGCTGGGACCAGGGCGTCGACGGCATGAAGGTGGGCGGCAAGCGCACGCTCGTCATTCCCGCGTCGCTGGGTTACGGCGCGGACGGCGCCGGCCCGATCCCGCCGAACGCCAACCTGATCTTCGACGTCGAGCTGCTCGACGTGCAGTAACGCGCACCGGTCATGCGCGCCTGGATGCACACGCCGCGGGGCGAGCTGGCCGAGGCCGTGCACGGCATCGGTTTCGTGTCGACCGTCGACGATCCGTGGCCGCCGGCGCAGCCCCAGCTGAACCGGTTCCCGGCGATGGTGTACTGCAGCCTGAACTTTTTCACGCAGGGCGCCGTCGCGCTGCCCGGCGCCGACGGCGCACTGCGCGCCTTGCCCGACTGGGTCGTTTCCGGACCGCGCACGCGGCCCGTCGCGTCGCTCACGCTGGCCCCGTTGCGGACGCTGGGTGTGGTGCTGTATCCGGACGCGTTCGCGCTGTTGACCGGCCTTCCACCGGCGGCGCTGCAGGACCGCAACGACCCGGCCGCGGACCTGCTCGACGCCGGCTGGGCCGACTGGCCGCGCGCGCTGCGCGAATGCGCCGACGAAGCCGCGCAGCTGGCATGGATCGAAGCGCGGCTGGGCGAACGCTGGCGGGCCGTGCGCGATCGCTGGGACGCGGACCTGGGCGCCAGCCTGCGCCGCATCGCCGCGCCGGACGGCGCCGCGTCCGTCCCCGCGCTGGGCGCCGAACTGGGCGTCGGCGCACGCCAGGCCCAGCGCCAGTACCGGTCCCGCGTCGGCCTGAGCCCCGCGCAGGCGCGCCGCCTGCAGCGCATGAACGCGGCCGTGGTCGCGCTGCGCGACCCGGACGCACCCGCCCGGACGCTGGCCGACCTCGCCGCGGAACTGGGCTATGCCGACCAGGCCCACATGGCGCGCGAGTTGCGCCAGCTCGCCGGCCTGCCGCCGTCGCGGCTGGAAGAGCACATCGACACCGACCGCGAGTACTGGCCCTATCGGCTCTGATGTCGGGTTTATTCAGAGCCGGAGAGAACGCAGCCGGCCACAATCGTGCCTTCCACGACGAGGCACGACCATGCACATCACCTTTCTCACCTACGGCACCGACGGCGACACCCGGCCGTTGCTGGCCCTGGCGCGCGACGTCATCGCGCGCGGGCACGAGGCGCACGTACTGGCCGACGTGGCCGGGGCGCCGCACGCGCAGGCGCTCGGGATTCCCTTCTCGGTGCTTCCCGGCGACATGCGCGCCGCGTTCCTGCCCGGCGGCGCGTTCAGCGCACTGATGAAGGATGGCGCCGACATGACGCGCCTCATGCGCGCTTGCGCCGCCCTCGCGCGCGACCACACGCGGCCGTGGATGGAAGCGGCGTGCGCGGTCGCCCAGGGCAGCGACGCGCTCGTATATTCGGGCCTGGCCGGCTTCGTGGGCCTGGCGGTGGCGGAGGGTCTCGGTATCCCGTGCATCGGCGCCGCGATGTGGCCGATGATGCCCACGCGCGCGTTCGCGCCGCCGTTCCTGCCCATGTACCGCATGCCCGGCTGGGCCAATTTGCTGGCCCATCGCGCGTTCGAACGCCTCGCGTGGTCCATGTTCGGCCCCGAGCTGAACCGCGCGCGCAAGCAGGTGTTCGGCGCCGCGCCGCGGCGGCGTCCGTGGCGCGACGTGCCGATGCTGTACGGCTGCTCCCCGACGTTGCTGGCGCGTCCGGCCGACTGGCCGGCGGGCGTCGAGATCACGGGCGTCTGGGCGTTGCCCGCAGGGCAGGACTGGACCGCCGGCAGACATTGCGCGACTTTCTCGGGGCCGGGCCCGCGCGTCTACATCGGCTTCGGCAGCATGGCCGGCATCGACCAGGCGACGCTGATCGATGCCGTCGGCGCCGTCGCCGCAGGACGGCGCGTGCTGTTCCACCCGGGCTGGAGCGGCATCGATCCGGCGCGCCTGCCGCCCGGCGTGTTCGTGCTGGGCGACACGCCGCACGACGGGCGTCTTCCTGCGCACGGCGCTCGTCGTCCACCACGGCGGCGCCGGCACCAGCCACGCGGTCGCGCGCGCGGGCGTGCCGTCCGTTGTCGGTGCCGTTCGCCGGCGACCAGTTCTTCTGGGGCGCGGCGCATGGCCGAACGGGGGATCGCCGCGCAACCTGTCCGGCGGCCAGGCTCAATGGCCCGCGGCTCGCGCAGGCGGTGGCCGCCGCGTCGGCATCCGACATGCGCGCCGCGGCGCGGCGCACGGCACAGGCGATGCGGGACGAAGACGGCGTACGCACGGCCGTCGACCGGCTGCTGGGCGGCGCCGCGCGAGGGCGGCGCAAGCGCGCATGAGGCGCGTCATGTCGGCGCCATCCTTCATCAGTGCGCTGAACGCGCCGCCGGGAACGCGGCGCGCATGTCGCCGGGAAGCACCGAGAAGGGAATCCCGAGCGCCTGCGCGTGCGGCGCCCCGGCCACGTCGGCCAGTACGTGCGCCTCGTGCCCGCGCGCGATGACGTCGCGCGCCAGGGCCAGCAACGGCCGGGTGTCGCCGTCGGTGCCGTAGGTGGGAGGGTGATGTGCATGGTCGTGCCTCGTCGTGGAAGGCACGATTGTGGCCGGCTGCGTTCTCTCCGGCTTGAATAAACCCGACATCAGAGCCGATAGGGCCAGTACTCGCGGTCGGTGTCGATGTGCTCTTCCAGCCGCGACGGCGGCAGGCCGGCGAGCTGGCGCAACTCGCGCGCCATGTGGGCCTGGTCGGCATAGCCCAGTTCCGCGGCGAGGTCGGCCAGCGTCCGGGCGGGTGCGTCCGGGTCGCGCAGCGCGACCACGGCCGCGTTCATGCGCTGCAGGCGGCGCGCCTGCGCGGGGCTCAGGCCGACGCGGGACCGGTACTGGCGCTGGGCCTGGCGTGCGCCGACGCCCAGTTCGGCGCCCAGCGCGGGGACGGACGCGGCGCCGTCCGGCGCGGCGATGCGGCGCAGGCC
>NZ_CDRNIL010000044.1:0-4193 GCF_977014125.1 Massilia phosphatilytica | reverse complement strand
TCACCAGTCGTCGCGATTATGACGGCGACGAAGTAGCTGACATACCCCAGGTACGCCGCAAGGCCGCCGCCATCGTGCCGTGACGAGCATGACAGGCCCATCAGGCCCGTGCGAAGGCGTAGTGCGTCGTCGTGTACTTCCCCCCGCGCGAAAAGCTGCTGCATCAGGTAGATGATGCAGCCTACGGTACCGTAAAAGAACTTCGACGATGACGCCGGCTGCGATCGTCCATGCGTCCGAGGGCGATGCTCATTGCCAGGAACGTCAGGTTGGGACACGGCGCAGCACAGGATGAGCAGCGCGGCGTTTTCAGGCCGCGCCTGGCGACGAACATGCCGCCCAGCAGGGAGCCGACGAGCACCGCGATCAGGCCCCGCAGGCCGCCGGCGTCGCCGAGGGTCCGTCGGACAGGCCGAGTCCTCCTTCGCCGGGGTGAATCGACCATGAAGAGGGTCGATCTTTTCCAGACCGCCGGATGCTGAAGCGGAACAGGAACGGCGAAGGCCACCATGTCGCTTCGCTTCTGAAGAACGTGACGGAAATTCGTCACAGGACGGCCGGTGGCGCCGCGCACGCTGGTCGGCGCGTCGCGCGCGCGCCCTCGGGCATCACGCGTGCATGGCCTGGAGGCGGCCATCAGGAGGATGCCGGCGACGACGAACAGAGATCACGCGCCACGCGTCCATCCAGTCCGGCCCGAACGCCTTCAGGTCCCGTGCAGGCGCCGCTCAGGTAGAGACGAGGAAGCCGGGACGCCACGATCGGCCCGACGTTCCACGACAGGCTCTGCACGCCGCAGTACAGGGCCTGCGTGCGCGTGTCGAGCGTAGACGCCGTCGCTGGTGATGTCCTGGCGTCGTGCTGATCAACCACATCAGGACGAACTGGATGGTGCTGATGCTGTCCATGTTCGTCCTGCATGTCGTTCATCGGCGCGACGCAGGACATCGCCAGCGACGGCGTCTACGTCACCTCGCTCGACACGCGCACGCAGGCCCTGGTACTGCCGGCGTGCAGAGCCTGTCGTGGAACGTCGGGCCGATCGTGGCGTCCGGCTTCCTCGTCTACCTGAGCGGGCGCCTGCACACGGACGTGTTCCACCATGACCCGAAGGTGTTCGGGCCGCACTGGATGGACGCGTGGCGCGTGATCTTCTTCATCGTCGCCGGCCTCATCCTCCTGATGGCCGCCTGGCATGCACGCGCTCAGCCACGCCCGAGGGCGCGCGCGCGGAAAACACGCCGACCAGCGTGCGCGGCGCCGCCGGCATCCTGTGGGATTCGTTCGTCACGTTCTTCCAGAAGCGCGACGTGTGGAAGATGGTGGCCTTCGCGTTCCTGTTCCGCTTCAGCATCGGCATGCTGGAAAAGATCGGACCCTTCTTCATGGTCGATTCACCCGCGAAGGGGAGGACTCGGCCTGTCCAACGAGAGCCTCGGCATCATCTACGGCACCTGGGGCCTGATCGCGGTGCTGCGTCGGCTCCCTGCTGGGCGGCATGTTCGTCGCCAGGCGCGGCCTGAAACGCACGCTGTTCATCCTGTGCTGCGCCGTCAACATCCCCAACCTGACGTTCCTGGCGATGAGCATCGCCCTGCCCTCGGACGCGTGGACGATCGCAGCCGGCGTCATCGTCGAGAAGTTCTTACGGCTTCGGCTCGGTGGGCTACATGATCTACCTGATGCAGCAGCTCGCGCCGGGCAAGTACACGACGACGCACTACGCCTTCGGCACCGGGCCTGATGGGCCTGTGCATGCTCGTCACGGGCACGATCAGCGGCGTGCTGCAGGAGTACCTGGGGTATGTCAGCTACTTCGTCGCCGTCATGATCGCGACGATCCCGTCGTTCCTCGCCGACGTGGTTCGCGCCGTTCCACCATGACGACGGCATGGGCGCCGGCAGCGGCAGCGTCAAGGGCGCGCCGGCTGCGAACGACGCGAGCGCGAGTCATCACGCGGCCTGAGACCCAGGCCGCCATTTCCTGGCCGGGCCGATGCCCGGCCTTTTTTTGGCTGTGTTCGCGTTAAGTCTGTGAACTGATTCCGGTTGCAGAGGTCATACGCATCGTCGAGTTAACTCATGAGGAGTGACGATGCGCAGCCTGACGCTTCGACGAAGTGTTCGCCATGTTGTCGGCGGTGCAGCTCTCCGCTGCCGACCTGGTCCGGCTGCGCGAATGGATCGCGGGCCATCGCGCATCCGGCCGAATGTATCGCGCTGATCGAACAGGCCGCCAGAGGCCGGCCGTGTCCGCGCTGCGGTTGCGGCCGCGTACACCGCTGCGGCCAGGCGAGCGGCCTGCAGCGTTTTCGTTGCCTCGCCTGCGGACGCAGCTATAACGCGTTGACCGGCACGCCGCTCGCTCGTCTGCGCAAGAAAGAGTGCTGGCTGCCGTATCCTGCAATGCGTCCTCGAATCGCGCACGGTGCGCGACGCCGCGCGCGTGACCGGCGTGCACCGGACGACCAGCTTCAGGTGGCGCCACCGGTTCGTTCCTGGCGCGATGCGCGACCGGCCGGCAATGTTGTCGGCCATCGTCGAGGCTGACGAGACGTATCGCCTCGAATCGCAGAAGGGTTCACGCAACCTGACGCGACGGCCGAGAAAGCGCGGCGGCGTCGCCAGGCGGCGCGGGATCAATCGCGAACACGACTGCCTGCTCATCGCGCGCGACCGCAACGGGCAGACGCTGGACTTTCACACGGGCCGGGGACAAGTGACGGCTGCGCAATTGCATGCGTGCCTCAAGCCGGTATTGCCGGCCGACGTGCTGCTGATCAGCGACGGGGCCGCGGCGTATCGTCGTTTCGCTGCGCAAGCGGGCATCACGCACGAGGCCGTGAACGTGAAGGCCGGCGTCCGGGCGCGCGGCGCGATCCACATCCAGAATGTCAACAGCTGGCACAGCCGTTTCAAGAGCTGGCTGGTGCGGTTTCGCGGTGTCGCGAGCCGATACCTCATCCATTATTCGGGCTGGCAACGGCTGCTGGATGCGCGGCGGCTGACGACGCCTGCGCATCTGCTGTGTGCTGCGGCCCGGCGCGGCTAAGCCGGCTGCGCTCGCTTACCCAAATAACGCGAACACAGCCTTTTTTTGATTGTTCGCGCATCGGCTATGCCGGCGTCCGCCATGTGAGCCGAGCCTCATCGCACGGCTCGGGCGCCTCGCCGCATCGGTGCATGGACCGGCAATGTGTCCGCCACGCCGGGGATGCGGAAGGCGCATCCGACGGTCCCGGTGTGCGCCCCGGGCGGCATTCAGCCCAGCGCCGCCGGCTCCGCGATCAGCCCCTGGATCTCTTCCAGCCGGCGCCCACGCGTATCGATGCCGTTCCTGGCCAGCAGCAGCGCGGCGACGGCCATCGGGGCCGCGCTGCTGCTGGCCAGGAACGGCATCGATACGCGTGGGCGCCGGCTGGAAGAGATCCAGGGGCTGATCGCGAGCGGCGGCGCTGGGCTGGATGCCGCCCGGGCGCACACCGGGACCGTCGGATGCGCCTTCCCGGCCATCCCCGGCGTGGCGGACACATTGCCGGTCCATGCACCGATGCGGCGAGGCGCCCGAGACCGTGCGATGAGGCTCGGCTCACATGGCGGACGCCGGCATAGCCGATGCGCGAACAATCAAAAAAAGGACTGTGTTCGCGTTATTTGCGTAAGCGAGCGCAGCCGGTTAGCCTCGCCGGGCGGCCCCGGCGCGCGCCGCAGATGCGCAGGCGTTCCGGTCAGCCGCCGGCGCATCCGGCAGCCAGTTGCCGAGCCCGAATAATGGATGAGGTATCGGCTCGCGACACCGCGAAACCGCACCCCAGGCCAGCTCTTGAAACGGCTGTGCCAGCTGTTCAACGTTCTGGACGTGGATCGCGCCGCGCGCCCGGACGCCGGCCTTCCACGTTCACTGTCTCGTGCGTGATGCCCGTCTGCGCAGCGAAAAACCGATGGGTGCGCCGCACCCCCCGTCGCTGATCAGCAGCACGTCGGCCGGCAATGCCGGCCTGACGCACGCATGCAATTGCACAGCCGTCACTTGCCCCCGGCCGTGTGAAAGTCCAGCGTCTGCCCGTTGCGATCGCGCGCGATCGAGCACGGCAGTCGTGCTCGCAATTGATCCGGCGCCGCCTGGCGACGCCGCCGCGCTTTCTCGGCCGCCGCATCAGGTTGCGTGAACCCTTCTCCGATTCGAGGCAGTA
>NZ_CDRNIL010000043.1:0-5810 GCF_977014125.1 Massilia phosphatilytica | reverse complement strand
CGCGCGATATACGTGAAGAACGACTGTAGCGCTTCTGCGTAATCGGAAAAGTCAACGCCGCGGTCGCACAGATGGGCGCAGATCATTTCGATCATGAAGGACTTGAAGCGGAAGCCCTCGCGTTCCGCCTTCATCCGTCGCGCCCAGTACTTCAACAGGCGTACGACCTGCGCGAAGTGGGTCGGCTGCACCGCCTTGCGCTTGCGTGCGAACTCTAAGTGGAGCGGAATGCTCGTCTCGAGGAAAGAGCCATCGTCCTGGCTGACCAGGTTACCGCGCCATTCGGGGTCCCCGTCATACAGGATTGGCACCACGTCCACGTCCAACCCACTCCCGCGGAACGACACAGTGACGGAATAGGTGTTGGCCTTTACCTGCTCTGGGGAGAAGTTGGGGAATGCCTTACGCAGACGCTGCACGAGGTACTCCAGCAGCGCTTGGATGTCATGCGGCGCGTCCGAACCAGTGATGTACACCGCCACATCGATGTCGTTCAGGGTTCTCAGCGAAGTCCCCTTCGCGAGGCTGCCCGACAACATCATCCGCCGCAGCGAAAAGTTCGGATGCTCCTTCAGGTAGTTTTCCAGCTTTTCACGCAAGCGGCCCGCCTGCGCGCGGTACTCGTCCGCCTTCTCCTTAGGGAGATTAACCTTCTCCTGGGCAAAGCGGGCGAGGTCCGCCTGAGTTACATGCTCTCTTGACATACACCTTCCTTTTCTGGTTAGCAGCAGTTCGCGTTCCTTCGGACTAGGGTAAAATCTTGTTCGGCACAGCGAACTTGGAGCTAATTCTGGCCGGAAATTTCGATACTGTCAAACAAAAAGTTCGGCGCATCGAACTTTTGCAAACTAGAAACAAATGTAGGAGGTTTAACAATGGCTACTGGACTGGGAGAGAAGTTGCGAACTCTACGCAAGGATCGCCAACTTACGCTAGACCGCTTAGCGGAGATGGCTAAGCTCAGTAAAAGCTACTTATGGGAACTGGAGAATCGGGCATCGCAACGACCTTCCGCAGAAAAATTGGCCTCGCTGGCGGATGCGTTAGGTGTTTCGGCGAGTTTCTTTATTGAGGACGACGTACGCACACCTGAGGAGCGACACCTTGATGAGCATTTCTTTCGAAATTACCAGCAATTGGAAGCTCCGGCGAAAGAGCAGCTTAGAAAAATCCTCGAAACGTTTAAAAAACCGAGTGCTTAATGGATCTCTTGACTGGCCCCAAAGCCGCAAATCGGCTCTCAAAGGTACTAAACCAGTTTCATGCTGTACACGGAGGGATTCGCTTTCCCGTCGATGTGACTCAGTTGGCACTTGGCTGTCACGAAATCTTCAACTGGAAGGATCCTATCGTTCGAGTTGAAGCAGCACCTATCACTGGCTTTGAGGGGTGCCTGTTATCGGACGACGAGCGTTCCCGGTGGCTTCTTCTTTACAATGATCGGCTTAGCTCGCCAGGGCGAATTCGATTTACCCAGGCACATGAGTTCGGGCATTACATCCTGCACCGCTTGTCACAATCTTCTTTCGAATGCGTAGACGCAGCCGACATGCACAATCTCTCCACAGGACAGGTACTGATTGAGCATGAAGCTGACGAATTCGCGTCTTATCTGCTCATGCCGCTTGATGATTTCCGCAAGCAGTTATCGGCAGAGATTTCTTTCGATGCGCTAGGACATTGTGCGGATCGATACGGGGTATCGTTGACGAGCGAGCCTGCTTGAAGTGGATTTCTCAAACGACCGACAAGGCAATGCTTGTTGTTTCGAACGATGGCTTCATCAATTGGGCTTGGTCCAGCGATAGCGCGGCAAAATCTGGGATTTTTTATCGCACCCGCGCAAATGTCATCCCGCTCCCAGAGGGATCACTCGCCGCTGACACTTCAATTGCTCAAGAGAGGAGCGGTCGACAAGTGCGCGCCACCGCTTGGTTCAAACACGCAGACCCTGGTATTTCATTACGCGAAATGAAAATCAGTTCCGATCAGTTTGGGAACGTTTTAACTTTGCTAATTTTCCCATCTATTACGAATGTTTGGCCGGATCGACAAAGTGTGTAGCACACAAAGCGGTTACTTATATAGCAAAATGCCAATAGCCCTGAGTTGCGCACACGTTATCGGCTACATTGCATGACAATCTGTAATTTGTTCAAATTTTTCATCTTAATAGGTCTCAGACTATGTTCTCAGAGCAATTGCGACCCTGCATTATCTCTATGTTAGACTTAATTGGCACTCGTAGCCAAGACCGCCGTCAGGTCGGGCTTCATCTGCAATGGTTCGAATGCATCAGGCTGCGGCGAACAAAATTAATCATGGCCTACCTCTCCCCATAGCCATGGGTATGTTTGGAACGACTCGGTTCTGCTCCTTTCTTATGAAGTTAGTCAAGAGAAACGCCCTGCTCTTCTTGCAGAGTTGAACGAGTTCAAATTTTGGCTGGAGGATCAGTGCAACGCGTCTTTTTACGCCATCACTGTTAAGGGACAAGCGTTTCCGGAAGATCCTTTCGCGTCGTCCGTCTTCAACGGCCAGATCAGTCAACAGCCACGAGCAGTTGTGTTAAAGACTTCGAGACTGGGCTATGGCAAATTGTTTCTTCATCGAGAGGCAACTTGGATACCATAAGGCTGATTGGTATATGGACAGTCGAGTAATTGAGGGAGTACCGCTTCAAGAGCCCATTGCCACAGAAGATGTAGAGCTTTTGCCTAAGAACGAAAAGCGAACTGTGCACATGTTCAAGGGACGACTTAAGGTAGATTCTTGAGAGATGATAGCCAATTGCGCCAAATCAAATAGACTAATAAAGTATACCAATGGTTAGCCATCCCGAAAAAACTCACTAGCAGGAAAAGCTATTGTGCCAAATGTAAACATTAAGAACGTGAAGTGGGATCCAAATAATCCCTTTACGCCGTTGCTCAAGACGGCGGACGATGCTAAGAGCTTCATTGCCGCCGGTGGCGTAGCTTGCATCGAAAGCAAGATCGAGAATGTCTTTGGACTCCGTTTTGATGCTTTAAAAGAAAAGGTCCGCCGACTAGAGCTGAAGGTGACAGCGATGTGTTTGTGGCAAATCTTCTTGTGGACTCAATCCTCGTTGATTGCCGAGCCTTGTTTTTGGAGAATGAAAAACGCGCAAGAAACGCAACTCTTCAAAACGTCTATATGGCCAGACGAATGGATGAGGCAGCCACAAGTGTCAATGAGCTTCTGAATATGAACGTATCGCCGGGAAGAACAGCCCGTGACGTCATCAAGGCGTGGGTCGATAAAAGGGTTGTTCACGTCGATTGGCTATGGGATGAGGAAGAAGAACGAATCCTCGAAGATATGAAGGCGTTTCTTTTTAACACCGAAGGTGGTGGGTTGCTTGAGCTTCTTGACAAACTTATTGAAGACTATGAAAAAATGAGGTCTACGTTCGGCAAAAATTCTCGAGAGCAAATCGAAATGGTCCTTTCTGCACTAACCGGCTAACTCGGGACGGCGCAACGGTCTAAAACTATTTTGATGCTGGCGGTCTGCTTACTGTCAATGTGCCAATTGGCGATTCAATCCATCAAAGGGTCTCGAAGATTTTTCGTACATCGCTTAGGGGCGTGGCATTGGAAAAGGTGTAAAGCGTCACGCCCTGCAAGCCACCATCGCGAAGCTCGATACAACGTTCAGCATGGTTATATGAGAACGCATAGCGCTTCTGCCCGATACGGACCCAAAGCACGTTGGTCGTTTCGCCTTCTCGCATCATGACCTTGATTGGCTCATCATCATTCTTCCGCCACAAAATCGCACCGGCCAGAGCGAGCGCGATTTCGTTGACTTTACCGGCGTGGTGGTCGGCGCGATCCATCACGCCGGTAAAGTCAACGAAATCGCGCTCGCTCTGGCCGGTGCGATTTTGTGGCGGAAGAATGATGATGAGCCGATCAAGGTCATGATGCGAGAAGGCGAAACGGACCAACGTGCTTTGGGTCCGTATCGGGCAGAAGCGCTATGCGTTCTCATATAACCATGCTGAACGTTGCTATCGAGCTTCGCGATGGTGGCTTGCAGGGCGTGACGCTTTACACCTTTTCCAATGCCACGCCCCTAAGCGAATGTCGAAAAATCTTCGAGACCCTTTGATGGATTGAATCGCCAATTGGCACATTGACAGTCAGCGGACCCGCCAGCATCAAAATAGTTTTAGACCGTTGCGCCGTCCCGAGTTAGCAGGTTAGTGCAGAAAGGACCATTTCGATTTGCTCTCGAGAATTTTTTCCGAACGTAGACCTCATTTTTTCATAGTCTTCAATAAGTTTGTCAAGAAGCTCAAGCAACCCACCACCTTCGGTGTTAAAAAGAAACGCCTTCATATCTTCGAGGATTCGGTCTCTTCCTCATCCCATAGCCAATCGACGTGAACAACCCTTTTATCAACCAGCGCCTTGATGACGTCACGGGCTGTTCTTCCCGGCGATACGTTCATATTCAGAAGCTCATTGACACTTGTGGCTGCCTCATCCATTCGTCTGGCCGTATAGACGTTTTGAAGAGTTGCGTTTCTTGCGCGTTTTTCATTCTCCAAAAAACAAGGCTCGGCAATCAACGAGGATTGAGTCCACAAGAAGATTTGCCACAAACACATCGCTGTCACCTTCAGCTCTAGTCGGCGGACCTTTTCTTTTAAAGCATCAAAACGGAGTCCAAAGACATTCTCGATCTTGCTTTCGATGCAAGCTACGCCACCGGCGGCAATGAAGCTTCTTACGCATCGTCCGCCGTCTTGAGCAACGGCGTAAAGGGATTATTTGGATCCCACTTCACGTTCTTAATGTTTACATTTGGCACAATAGCTTTTCCTGCTAGTGAGTTTTTTCGGGATGGCTAACCATTGGTATACTTTATTAGTCTATTTGATTTGGCGCAATTGGCTATCATCTCTCAAGAATCTACCTTAAGTCGTCCCTTGAACATGTGCACAGTTCGCTTTTCGCTCTTAGGCAAAAGCTCTACATCTTCTGTGGCAATGGGCTCTTGAAGCGGTACTCCCTCAATTACTCGACTGTCCATATACCAATCAGCCTTATGGTATCCAAGTTGCCTCTCGATGAAGAAACAATTTGCCATAGCCCAGCTCGAAGTCTTTAACACAACTGCTCGTGGCTGTTGACTGATCTGGCCGTTGAAGACGGACGACGCGAAAGGACCTTCCGGAAACGCTTGTCCCTTAACAGTGATGGCGTAAAAAGACGCGTTGCACTGATCCTCCAGCCAAAATTTGAACTCGTTCGAGCTCTGCAAGAAGAGCAGGGCGTTTCTCTTGACTAACTTCATAAGAAAGGAGCAGGACCCGAGTCGTTCCAAACATACCCATGGCTATGGAGAGGTAGGCCATGATTAATTTTGTTCGCCGCAGCCTGATGCATTCGAACCATTGCAGATGAAGCCCGACCTGAACGCGGCCTGGCTACGAGTGCCAATTAAGTCTAACATAGAGATAATGCAGGGTCGCGATTGCTCTGAGAACATAGTCTGAGACCTATTAAGATGAAAAATTTGAACAAATTACAGATTGTCATGCAATGTAGCCGATAACGTGGCGCAACTCAGGGCTATTGGCATTTTGCTATATAAGTAACCGCTTTGTGTGCTACACACTTTGTCGATCCGGCCAAACATTCGTAATAGATGGGAAAATTCAGCAAAGTTAAAACGTTCCCAAACAGGTGCTGGATCATCCAACTAACTCCTCGTTTTTAACCTTAGGTGCTGGATCATCCAACTAACTCCTCCGTTTTTAACCTTCACGGTGCGAT
>NZ_CDRNIL010000042.1:0-1472 GCF_977014125.1 Massilia phosphatilytica | reverse complement strand
CGCGCGCGGCGGTAAGCGGCGGCGCCAGGTGGAAATACACCTGGTCAGTCCTTGCCGGGCTCGCCCTCGAACATGCCGTTCGATCTTGGCCATGAACGCGGGATCCGTGTACAGGCGCGCGACTTCGTACTCGTCCTTGTACGCCATCAGCTCGGCCAGGTTGGCGCGCCACCGCCTCCGTCAGCGCCAGCCTGCCGCCGGGATCGACTTTCGACTCCACGGCGCGCAGCTTCTCGACCGCGGACCGGTAGCGCGCCGCGTACGGCCGGATTCTGGTAAGCCGTCAGCAGCGCGACACGCTGGTCGATCAGGCGGTCGAGCGTGACGGGCATCTGTACCGGCGTGGCGCGCGGCGCGGCGACAGACGACGGCAGCGCGGCCGGGTCGTGCGCCGCGTGCCGGCCGGCCTCGAAGGCCTGCTGGTTCTTCTCGACCGACACGCCGTTCAACTCGATTGCCCGCAGCAGCGCCGCGCGTCCCAGTGGCACCCAGCCCTTCTGCCATGCATAGCCGAGCAGCAGCGGGTTGGCGTAGATCGTGTCGCCGAACAGGCGCAGCGCCAGCGCGTTCGCATCGACGAACTCGCACGCGTCGCCGATGCTGGCACGCAGGTCGGCTTCCGTGTCGGCGCCGGGGAATTTCCAGTCCGGATTCGACAGGAAGGCGGCGGCCGGCACCGAGGCGCTGTTGACGATGGCGCGGGTGCGGCCGCGCCGCACGCGCGACAACGCGTCGCCGGATGCGGCCACCATCGCGTCGCAGCCGATCAGCACATCCGCCTCGCCCGTCGGCACGCGCGTCGCGTGGATGCTGTCCGGATGGGCCGCGATCTGCACGTGGCTGAGCACCGCGCCGCCCTTTTGCGCGAGGCCGGTGATGTCGAGCACCTTGACGCCCTTGTTCTCCAGGTGCGCCGCCATCCCGAGCAGCGCTCCGATCGTCACGACGCCCGTCCCGCCAACGCCGGGCACGACGATGCCGCAGACGCCGTCGAGCGGTGCCTGCACCGGCTCCGGCACCGGCGGCGCCTGGACGGCGGGCGGCACGCCGGACCCGGGACGGCGCAGCTGGGCTCCCTCGGCGGTGACGAAGCTCGGACAGAATCCGTTCACGCACGAGAAATCCTTGTTGCAGGAACTCTGGTTGATCCTGCGCTTGGTCCCGAGCGGGGTCTCGAGCGGCTCGACCGACAGGCAGTTCGAGGCGACGGAGCAATCGCCGCAGCCTTCGCAGACCGCCGGATTGATGAAGGCGCGCCGTGCCGGGTCGGGAAACTCGCCGCGCTTGCGCCGGCGCCGCTTCTCGGTGGCGCAGGTCTGGTCGTAGATGATGACCGATACGCCGGCCAGCTCGCGCAACTCGAGCTGCAGGGCGTCGAACTGGTCGCGGTGGTGCACGGTGACGGCGTCCGGCAGGCCGGCGCGCTGCGCGTATTTTTCCGGCTCGTCGCTCACCACGACGACCCGCACCGC
>NZ_CDRNIL010000041.1:0-6493 GCF_977014125.1 Massilia phosphatilytica | reverse complement strand
GTTTTGGTATCTCGTTCAGTTACGTATTGCTAAGGTTAAAACAGGAGTTTAGTTGGATCATCCAGCACGTGGTAGAACAGGCCGAAGAACGTGACCATCGTGAAAAGCTTGAACCACTGGCGGGCGAACAGACCGGCCCAGCCTTCGTAGGTGAAGTTTTGCCCGGTCAGGAACGAGACCAGCAGGATGACCGTAAACACGACCATCACGATGGCGGTGACGCGCTGCGCCAGCCAGTCGCGCATGCCGTAGTGCGCGCCGACGACGAGGCGGCGCTGTCCGATGTTGTTGGGGGTAGCCATGGTTAAAACACTCCGAACAGTTTGAGGGCGACCAGCAGGGTCAGGACCAGGCTGACGATCAATACGTAGCGCGCCGTGCGCTGCGCCGCGTCCTTGTCGAGGGCCATGTGGTTGTCCATGAACAGGTGGCGGATGCCGGCGCAGAAGTGGTGCAGGTAACCCCAGGACAGGCCGAGGATGACGATCTTCGTGAACGGATGGCTGACGATCCCGGCGAAGTGCGCGAACGAGATCTCGGAGCGCACGCTCTGCTCGAACAGGTAGAGCAGGAACGGCAGGAAGAGGAACAGCACGAAGCCGCTGATACGGTGCAGGATCGACACGATGGCGGACGGCGGCTGCTTGTAATTCATCGTGATGTCCGTAATGCTCACATTACGGATCGGCTGCCTTCGTTTTTGCAAAGCTTCGGACATTGGAACACCTCCCTTAAAACTGACTTATTGATATTGGAACCCGGACTACCCCGATTTTGCGATCTGCACGGGTTCCGGCATTTTCGCTGCCAGATCCAGGCCGAAACGCGCCGATCGGGCCTCTTCGACGCTTTCCCAAAATCAAAACATTGTAATCGCTGCCAGCGATTACTGCACCAGCATAGAGCCAGCGCAAAAACTATTCAGGACAATTCGTTTTGGTAATGATGCTTGGCGGTCAGATACAATCCGCGCCGCAGTTCCACCGCTTTATCCCCATACGTAAACGACACCCGGTCCGCACACAGCAAGGGCGTTCCTTCCGCCACTTTCAGCGCCAGCGCCGTCGGCGCATCGGCCGCCACGGCCCGGATCTTTTCCGTCGCGCGGATCATGCGCGTGCCGAATTCGGATTCGAACAGGCCATACATCGGCCCCTTGTATTCCGCCAGCCGCTCGCCCGTCAGTCCCTTGAACAACTGCCCTGGCAACCACAATTCCTCGAGGATCGTGGGCGCGCCGCTGTCGCTCATCAGGCGCTTGATGTAGACCACGGCATCGCCCGATTTCAGGTCGAGCAGGCGCGCCACCTCGGCCGGCGCACGGATGCGCTTGACCTCGAGGTATTCGTGCTCGAAATGCTGGGGGACGCCTTCGTCGGGCATCAGCTTGAGGAAGCGGAAGTGGGCGCGCGCCTCGTTGTGGGTGGCGACGAACGTGCCCTTGCCCTGGCGGCGCACGACGAGGTGCTCTGCGGCGAGCTCGTCGATGGCCTTGCGCACCGTGCCCTGGCTGACCTTGTAGCGGCCGGCCAGCTCGACTTCGCTGGGGATCAGTTCGCCCGGTTTCCATTCGCCGGACTGCAGGCTCTGGGTGATGAGCGCCTTGATCTGCTGGTACAGTGGCGAAAATGTGGGGGACGGCGCCGCGCCGCCGACAGCGCTGCCGGCGCCCGTAGTCGTGGCGCCATTGCTGTTCGGATTGGACGAGGCTTGGTTCATAGACTGCGATTTTTTCATAAATCCCCTGGTCCGTCCAGTGAAGAAACCCTCGGATTATGTGTCTTATATAAGACATATGATATGAATTGACAGATGGAATGGCGCAGGACTACACTCGCGGTCGATCGAGCGTGGGCGCCCGCCTGTCAGCAATGCGCCGCACGCCCGCTTCCCAAGATGGCGCTTTTGGTATCATTGCGGTTTTCCCAAACAGGCGTATCCTTCTGCGTCGCCCCGTTTTCTTTCCCACTTTGGAGATTCATCATGGCTAAAACCCCCAAGCGCGTTGCCGTAACCGGCGCGGCCGGCCAGATCGGCTATTCCCTGCTGTTCCGCATCGCCAATGGCGACATGCTGGGCAAGGACCAGCCGGTCATTCTGCAACTGCTCGAAATCGACAACGAAAAGGCACAGAAGGCGCTCAAGGGCGTCATGATGGAACTGGAAGACTGCGCATTCCCGCTGCTGGCCGGCATGACCGCCCACAGCGATCCGATGACCGCGTTCAAGGATGCGGACGTCGCCCTGCTGGTCGGCGCCCGTCCGCGCGGCCCGGGCATGGAGCGTAAAGACCTGCTGGAAGCCAACGCCCAGATCTTCACGGTGCAAGGCAAGGCACTGGACGCCGTCGCGTCGCGTGACGTGAAAGTCCTGGTGGTCGGCAACCCGGCCAACACCAACGCCCACATCGCGATGAAATCGGCCCCGAACCTGCCGGCCAAGAACTTCACCGCCATGCTGCGCCTGGACCACAACCGCGCCCTGTCGCAAGTCGCGGCCAAGACCGGCACGGCCGTCGGCGACATCGAGAAGATGATCGTCTGGGGCAACCACTCGCCGACCATGTACGCCGACTACCGTTTCGCCACCGTCGACGGCAAATCGGTCAAGGACATGATCAACGACCAGGAATGGAACGCCAACACGTTCCTGCCGACCGTCGGCAAGCGCGGTGCCGCCATCATCGACGCGCGCGGCGCATCGTCGGCCGCATCGGCCGCCAACGCCGCCATCGACCACGTGCGTGACTGGGTGCTGGGCACCAACGGCAAGTGGACCGCGATCGGCGTCCCGTTCGGACGGTTCGTCCGGCATCCCGGAAGGCATCGTCTTCGGCTTCCCGGTGACCACCGAAAACGGCGAATACAAGATCGTGCAAGGCCTGGAAATCGATCCGTTCTCGCAAGAGCGCATCAACCTGACGCTGAAAGAACTGAACGAAGAGCGCGCAGGCGTCGCTCACCTGCTGTGAAATCATAGGGCGGGCACTGTTGCCCGCCGTATGCCGGCGTCACACACACGCTTGGTGGGCACGGGGTGCCCGCCCTACGGCAATGTACTGTTCGTAGGGTGGGCTCCCCCGAGCCCACGCAATGCATAGCCAGGACTCGACATGCATCCTTCCGAGGTTTTATTCCAGGGCCAACGCCAGCCGCCGCTGCTCCCTGCCTGCGACCACTACGCCGGCAGCGAGAAGCTGATGCGCAAGTCGATGGCACTGCAACAAGAGCTTCGGGCCGATTTTCGACATCACCTTCGACTGCGAGGACGGCGCCAGCGCCGGCGCCGAGCGCGCCCACGCCGAACTGGTGGCCGCGCTCGTGAACAGCGACGACAACCGCTTCAACCGCATCGGCGCGCGCCTGCACGACGTCACGAGCAGCCACTTCGAGCAGGACGTCGAGATCATCGTGGGCGCCGCCGCCCGCAAGCTCGCCTACGTCATGCTGCCCAAGCCGAACAGCCTGGAAGACGTCCTGCGCGCGCAGGAATCCGTCAACCGCGCGGCCACGAAAGCCGGACGCGCCGCCCTGCCGCTGCACGTGCTGATCGAGACCCACGGCGCCCTGCACGACGCCTACGCCATTGCCGCCCTGCCCCAGGTCGAATTGCTGTCGTTCGGCATCATGGACTTCGTCTCGGCGCACTACGGCGCGGTGCCGGCCGCCGCGATGCGCACGCCGGGTCAATTTACCCATCCACTCGTCGTCCGGGCGAAGCTGGAGATGGTTGCCGCATGTCATGCGCATGACAAAGTCCCTTCGCATAATGTGACGACCGAGATCAAGGACAGCGCGGTGGTCGCCAACGATGCCCAGCGCGCCGCCGCCGAGTTCGGATTCACCCGCATGTGGAGCATCCACCCCGACCAGATCAAGCCGATCGTCAAGGCGTTCACGCCGCGCCTGGCGGAAGTGAACGAAGCGACCACGATCCTCATGGCGGCGATGGCGAAGGATTGGGGCCCGATTGCCCACGCCGGCCGCTTGCACGACCGCGCCAGCTACCGATATTATTGGACGGTGTTGCAGCGCGCGAAGCTGGCCGGCCTTGCGCTGCCGGATGCCGCGGCGGCACTCGTCAATCAACCGGAATCCATCTGATGTCCATCACTCTGAAACAAATCGCCGCCGCCTGTGCCCTCGCGCTCGCGGCCGCCGGTGTTTGCGCGCCGGCATCCGCCACCACCCACGACACGCACCCGAAGGCGATCAAGGTCCTGAAGGCAAAGGCAAAATCTTCCAAGCATAAAAAAGCCGAAAAGGAAGACGTCAAGCAGGAAGTCGCCGACGACGAACCGGAACCGGACGTCACGGACACCACGCTGGCCGAATACTCTTGCGAACTGAACAACAAGGTCGCCATATACCGCAACCCGATGGACGACAGCCACATCGCGCTGCGCTGGAAGAACCACCTGCGCCGCATGGACAAGGTCGGCACGACCACGGGCGCGCAGCGCTACGAGAATGCGAAACTCGGCCTGGTCTGGATCGGCATCCCGTCGAAGGGCATCCTGCTCGACTCGAAGCAGAGCCGCCAGACTGGCCAACGAATGCAAGGACGCCGAGCAGGCGAAACCCGTGGTTGCCGCGGCCCCGGCTCCGGCCGAGAAGAAAGCTGATGCCCGGGCGCGGCATGCAGTCGGCCGTCGTCCCCGCCTCCACGGGGACGACGGCGTAGCGAACCTGGTTTGTCGCAGCAACAACAAAATCCTCTACTGAAGGGAGCTTTTATGTCTCACAACACGCTGAACACGCTGAAGGAATTCCCCATCGCGGCGGGCCAGACCGGCCAGTTCCATTCCCTCCCCGCCCTCGCCGAATCCCTTGGCGTGAACCTGTCGCGCCTGCCGGTGTCGATCCGCATCGTCCTCGAATCCGTGCTGCGCAACTGCGACGGCAAGAAGGTCACCGAGGAGCACGTGCGCCAGCTGGCGAACTGGAGCCCGACCGCCGCCCGCACCGAAGAGATTCCCTTCGTCGTCGCACGCGTCGTGCTGCAGGACTTCACCGGCGTACCGCTGCTGGCCGACCTGGCCGCGATGCGCAACGTCGCCGCCAAGACCGGCGCCGATCCGAAGAAGATCGAACCGCTGGTGCCGGTCGACCTGGTCGTCGACCACTCGGTCACCATCGACCACTTCCGCACCCCGGACGCGCTCGACCTGAACATGAAGATCGAGTTCCAGCGCAATAACGAGCGCTACCAGTTCATGAAGTGGGGCATGCAGGCCTTCGACACGTTCGGCGTCGTGCCCCCTGGCTTCGGCATCGTCCACCAGGTCAACCTCGAGTACCTGGCCCGCGGCGTGATGAAGAACGACGGCATGTACTACCCGGACACCCTGGTCGGCACCGACTCGCACACCACCATGATCAACGGCGTCGGCGTCGTCGCGGCTGCGGGGCGTGGGCGGCATCGAGGCGGAAGCCGGCATGCTGGGCCAGCCGGTCTACTTCCTGACCCCGGACGTCTGCATCGGCGTCAACCTGACCGGCACGCTGCGCGAAGGCTGCACCGCGACCGACCTGGTGCTGACCATCACCGAAATGCTGCGCAAGGAGAAGGTCGTCGGCAAGTTCGTGGAATTCTTCGGCGAAGGCACCGCCTCGCTGTCGACCACCGACCGCGCCACCATCGGCAACATGGCACCGGAATACGGCGCGACGATGGGCTTCTTCCCGGTCGACGACAAGACCGTCGACTACCTGCGCGGCACCGGCGACCCGAAGAAGAACTGGCCGCGTTCGAAAACTACTTCAAGGCCCAGCAACTGTTCGGCATCCCGCACGCCGGCGACATCGACTACACCCGCGTCGTGTCGTCGACCTGGCGACCGTCACGCCGTCGCTGGCCGGTCCGAAGCGTCCGCAGGACCGCATCGAACTGGGCAACGTGAAGGCCAACTTCGCCGACCTGTTCTCCAAGCCGACCAGCGAAAACGGCTTCAACAAATCGCGGGAAGACCTGTCGAAGGTCTACGAAACGACCAACGGCGTGCGCGTGAAGAACGGCGACGTGCTGATCGCCGCGATCACGTCGTGCACCAACACGTCGAACCCGAGCGTGATGCTGGCCGCCGGCCTGCTGGCCAAGAAGGCCGTCGAAAAAGGCCTGACGGTCGCACCGCACATCAAGTCGTCGCTGGCGCCGGGATCGCGCGTCGTCACCAACTACCTGGAAGCGGCCGGCCTGCTGCCGTACCTGACGCCAGCTGGGCTTCGGCGTGACCGCCTACGGCTGCACCACCTGCATCGGCAACGCCGGCGACCTGACCCCGGAACTGAACGCCGCGATCACGTCGAACGACATCATCGCCGCCGCCGTCCTGTCGGGCAACCGCAACTTCGAAGCGCGCATCCACCCGAACATCCGCTCCAACTTCCTGGCCTCGCCGCCGCTGGTCGTCGCCGACAGGTGCTGGATCATCCAACGAACTCCTCCGTTTTAACCTTAGCAATACGTAACTGAACGAAGTAGATGAACATAG
>NZ_CDRNIL010000040.1:0-4220 GCF_977014125.1 Massilia phosphatilytica | reverse complement strand
TTATCATGTACTTCGTTCAGTTACGTATGCAGGGTAAAACGGAGGAGTTAGTTGGATGATCCAGCACCTGCATCCATAAATGAGCGTTCACATCCACGCGCACAGCATTGCAGTCGGGTTTGAGCTTTTCCCGCATGCGTTTAGACGGCTGCGGCCTCAGCAGTCGCATTGCTTCGGCATGAACAGTTCTGTGATGGAGCGCAGACTCCGGATCGCCCTTGGTGTACTGGGCGCCGCATTCGTGACAGACCATCTCGATACGACGCGGTCGGCGCCATTTCGGTCCCACGATTGTCAGCATCGTCGCTTGTCCGCCGCGTGATAAACATTGAAAACGATACCCGTTTTGGCTGCGCCAATCCTGTTGCGTGGGGACTTCATGTAATGACTCTTCCGCGTGAAGCGTCAGGCGATGCTTATGCCGAAAAGCCTTATACGAATAGATCTCGGCCTGAGAAATCGTTAAGCGTTGAAGTAGCGCAATCTCATCGTGCATCGAGGCAACCATGGGCTCCGGGTCGACAGTCAATCCCAGGTGCTCGAGGAAGATGCAAAATCCGACAACGTCGGCAGCAGCCATCATAGGCATTGCGATGTAATCTGCCGTTACAAATCGTGGCGTGTCACGAACCAAACGCGTCGGGTAATCGGCGATTTCCGCTAATCGTTGAAGGTCGAGATTGGACACCCGCCCATCCATGCCTAGGATTAAATCATCGACATCGCAAGGCTGCGCCCAGCCTTGAGCCAGAATACGGTGCCATAGTTGCCGCGGAAACGGTCGCGATACGGGGCGGCCGCTTTGAGGACATCGGCGAGTTGGCTTAAAAGCCGGACAGGTAAACGCATCGGCAGAGGTTCAGTAGTTTGCGGACAGGGACGTTCTCTAGAATTGCATCACGCGTCACAGAAATTGACGTTTTGAAATATCTTATCACCCTTTGCTACGACAGCAACCGGGTTTGCGCGCGATAGCGAGGTAAGGGATACATAAGCGGTAATTCCACTCACCCTTAACTTTGATACTTCGTTCGGTACGCGTGAACGAACTAGCCGTCGATGGCAGGATCGTCGAAAGCCTCCCATGCTGACATCGCGGTGCGCGGGAACGAAATTGTGTCCTCGAAGTCGACCAGAAACCGTTCAAGTTTGAACGTGCCGGGGATATTCCTGATTTCGTAGAACTCTACGGGATCGGAGCGCCCGTGCAGCGCTTTCATAATCGTGTGCCGCACCGCGCCGGGACATCGTAATCCAAAAGTGATATCGGTGAGTTTTAATGGCGATTCTTGCTGGCCAACCATCCCGATGAGTCGCCATTCTCTTTCGTAGGCCCATTCTGGTGCTTTGCGTAACAGGACCTTGGCATCCAACGATGCAATCGCACTCTCGTTTTTGTGCAACAGTGCGGCTTCGAGCGAACTGGTTGTTATTGTTCTGTCCCCGCCATAATTTACCAGTTTAAGCTCTGGCGTCGGCTGTCGGTCTAGCGAATAGCCAATACATAAGCCACGGTGCTGATCACCATAATGGCTCCACAGCAGTGGATTTTTATAATCCTCGGCAAAGCAGCAGATACCTTTCCCGTACCGATTGAGTAATTCCGTTTCAATCTTGGTACGAAGTATGCTGAGTTCAGCCGCTCTCGAATCTTCGTAATCGGGATTGGTTGCGTGATACACGACGTCTTGAATGGTCCGAACTGCCTCACGTTGTGCGACTTCGTCAGCGTGTGAGTCCGCCCTGCCGTCTGCCAATTTGGCCTTTTTGAGCGCTGCAATCGTTTCGGCATGCACACGAGTCGCCACCATTTCTTCCAAAATCTTGCGCAGACGAGGCAGGTCACAATCGACTTCGACGACTGGGCTACAGTCGAAAGGATCGTTGAAAGTTCCCGGATTGGCGAAGAATAGCTCGTCGTTACACAACAGGTCGATCGTAGAGGACGAAAAGGATCGGTAGCGATAAACGGATTTAGGAGGAATGCTCAAAATCTTCCCATTAGCTCTAGGTTTATTTGCCTGCTTTGCGGCTTTCGGTGCCTTGTCTCCCAGCATAATACTGCTCGGCGGCCTCGGCAATGCGCTTTTCCTTCGCTTTCACGTAAATCGACGTGGTTGACGCGCTCGCATGGCCAAGGATGTCCTGTGCCACGACGAGCGGCATCCCCTCATCGACGGCCTGGGTGCCGAACGTGTGTCTGAAGGCGTGCGGCGAGGTATCCTCAAGCTGCGCCAGATCTTCCGGCGCAAGCAAAGAAGCGCCCGACGGTGCGTTATCGGTGACGTGCTTATGGACCCGGCGCAGCGCTCCCGCCACCACGTTGTAGAGTGAATTCGAGTAGTACCCGTTTGCGCCGCCATTGGCGTGACGTGCCTGCGCGGTCTCCGTACCAGGCACCACCAATGGCGCTAGCAGTGGGAGGTCGACCGTTTGCGTGTCGAAGTCCAGGCCGCGATCGCGCCAGTGTGCGCGTAATGCGTCGATCGTGCGCGGGCTCACCGGCACCCTACGCATCTTGCTCCGCTTCCCCAAGACGACCAGCATCCAGACTCCGGCCGCGTGTCTGCTTGGCTTGAGGTTATGGCGGCGTGCACCCGCGACCTCTGCGCGGCGAAGCCCCGAATCGCCCATGAGCAGAATCCCGGCAAGAGCGACCCGGTCCTGCTTATTCTTGGCGGTCATGCCCCGTTCGGAGAGCACATTTACCACGGTGTCCCACGCGTTCGCGCTCAGCGCACGGTCGATTCGCATGCCATCAGCTTGCTCGATGACGACCGGATCTTTCACAGCAATCCAGGGATTGCCTGCCAGGTAGCGCACCTTGACCAGCCAGTCGAACATGGCCCGCAACACACGGACCGCGTATTTTTGTGATTCCGCGTCCATCGGCTCGAGCGCGAATGGCCGCCAGCGCTTGCTGGTCTTCACCGTGCGCTTGCCGCGGAACTCCGGCAGGGGATCGCGCAAGAAGTGTTTGTACAGCTCGCAGTCGTCCACCAGGAGCGACGACATGGGCTTACAGGCGACGAGCGTGCACCAGAGGATGAATCGCTCCAACTCCTTACGATAGGCCCGCTCAGTGCTGTCCTGACCCTTGTAGCGGTTCAGGTAGGCGTTGATCGCTTCAAGGTCGTTCCGTGCGGAGATAAAGCAAAACGCAGGTGCTCGGTTCGCGCCATCGACGCCGGATAACCAGGCCGGCAGCTGGAACGTGCCGAGCGGTGCTACCTCGCGTCGTCTTGTCGTGTCCAGCACGGGTAGCAAATCGAAGGTGTCCGTCGGCTCGGGGTGCGTCAGTCCAAGATCGATTTCGCCAGCTGGTCTGGCCATTGGCGAAGCCATCGCATGATCGCGCCAGCGCGGCCGGCGCCGATACGTGGCACTCGAGCGCCACCCCAGCCCGGGCCGCGGCGCAGAATAAGGTCGACTAGGTCGCCAAGGGTCTGGATACCTTCTTCCTTGAGCGACCGAGCAGTCTGGGCCGGAACCACTGTGCCACCGGTTGCGCCCGGTTCGGCGTCGGCTTCGGTAGATCGGCCGCCGCGATGAGGATGTCGAGCGCCTTCTTCGTGATGGCGCCGCCTTGCCGCGCACCCTTCAGGATTTCGGCAAAGGCTGGGTTGTGCTCGATAGCGCGTTCGATGAGGGGATGCCGCTGGTCGTGGCACAGGACATCCTTGGCCATGCGAGCGCGTCAACCACGTCGATTTACGTGAAAGCGAAGGAAAAGCGCATTGCCGAGGCCGCCGACAGTGCTGAAGAAGCAAGCACGGAAAGCCGCAAAGCAGGCGAATAAACCTGAGCTAATGGGAAGGTCAACATCCTCCTAAATCCGTTTATCGCTACCGATCCTTTTCGTCCTCTACGATCGACCTGTTGTGTAACGACGAGCTATTCTTCGCCGATCCGGGAAGCTCGACGATTCCTTCGACTGTAGCCCAGATCTTTCAGTAGAAGTGGATTGTCTGACCTGCCTCGTCTGCGCAAGATTGGAAGAAATGGTCGCGACTCGTGTGCATGCCGAAACGATTGCAGCGCTCAAAAAGGCCAAATTGGCAGACGGCAGGGCGGACTCACACGCTGACGAAGTCGCACAACGTGAGGCAGTTCGGACCATTCAGACGAGGTGCTGGATCATCCAACTAACTCCTCCGTTTAACCTTCAGGTGCTGGATCATCCAACTAACTCCTCCGTTTTAACCTTAGCAATTGGTAAT
>NZ_CDRNIL010000039.1:0-8731 GCF_977014125.1 Massilia phosphatilytica | reverse complement strand
TGGCCCGCTTCGTTCAGTTCGTATTGCTAAGGTTAAAACGGAGGAGTTAGTTGGATGATCCAGCACCTGAACAGCGCGCGCGACAGCGGCGCGGCGCCGACGATCGGTCGTGCTGCAGCAGGTGGAAGGCCATGCGCTGCGCCGACTTCGGCCCGACGCCCGGCAGGCGGCGCAGGGCCTCGGTGAGGAAGTCGAGCGATTTGGACATCGCTGTATCTCCGGGTCTCGGGGGCCGCGCCTCGGCTTGCTGCGCGCACCCGGCGGCGAGCGCGTCGACGCTCATGGTGGGCACGAACTCGGTGATCGCATAGGTCGCGAGGCCGGCCTGCCCGAAGGGATCGTGCGCGCAACGCGGCATCGAGCTCGGCGCGATTGGCGGCGTGGGCGATGAGGATGCCGCCATCGCGCGGCTCCTTGCGGCCCGACATCAGCATCAGTCCGCACGCATACTGCTCCTCCAGCCAGGCGCGGTGCGCCGGCAGGTAGGCGTCGATGCGCTCGAGCGGCGCAATATAGGTGAGTGTAACGATGAACATTCGATGCGCTTTCGATGAGCTTTACATGAGCATCAGAACGGCATCTTGAAGCCCGGCGGCAGCGGCAGGCCGGCGGTCAGGCCGCTCATCTTTTCCTGCGCGGTCGCTTCGGCCTTGCGCACGGCGTCGTTGAACGCGGCGGCCACCAGGTCTTCCAGCATGTCGCGGTCGTCGCCCAGCAGCGACGGGTCGATCGACACGCGCTTGACGTCGTTCTTGCAGGTCATGATGACCTTCACCAGGCCGGCGCCGGACTGGCCTTCGACTTCGATCTGGGCCAGCTGGTCCTGCGCCTTCTTCATGTTGTCCTGCATGGCCTGCGCCTGCTTCATCAGGCCTGCGAGCTGGTTTTTCATCATGATGCGTTCTCCAAAAAAGTCGGATGGATAAATCGTTTAGATCGTTTATACGGACGAGAAGCGGATCAGGTCGCGATCGGACGCACGGAACCGGGCACGACGAACGCGTCGAACGTGCGCGCCATGTCCTGCACGAACGGATCGGCGTCGACGGTCGCCTCGGCCTCGCGCTGCAGCCGCTCGCGCCTTGCCTTGGCTTCGGCGCTGGCCGTGTACCAGGTCGGCGCGATCTCGGTCTCGACGTTCACGCGCACGGCCGGGAAGCGTTCCTGCAAGGCCGCGCACAGCTTTTCGCTGTTGCCGCTGGCGCGCAGCGTGTCGACCGGCACGCGCAGGCGGAACGTGGCGGCGGCACCGTCCGCCACGCACTCGACCAGCTCGGTCTGGAAGGCAAGCTGCTGGGCCACGCCGCGCAGCGGCAGCGATGCCGCCAGCGCCGGCCAGTTGCCGTCCCAATCGATGGCCGGCACGGGCGTGATGACGTAGGCGTACGGCGGCGCGCTCGGTGCGGCGACGCGCGCGGGCGCGGCCACGGGCGGGGCGGCCACGGCCGGCCCATCCATCGCGACGGCACTGTCGTCGGAAAACTCGGTGACCCAGGCCGGCGGCTCGTCGTCGGCCACGGCCTGCCCGCTGGCGTGTCCTTGCGCCTGGGCCGCCTGATGCTGCATGGACGGCTGCGGCTGGGGCGCCGCCTGCGAGGCGTTCTGTAAGGCGCTCTGCGGAGCGGCGTCCCATGGCGCCGTGGCCGCCGCACGCGCCGGGGCGGGCGTCGCACCGGCGACCGTGCCGTGGCCTGGCGCCGCCTGCGCAACCGGAGGCGCCGACGGTGCCGGGGCGGGCGTCGCGGCCGGCCCGCTTGCCGGTGCCGGACGGCGGGGCACACCGCCCATGCGCGAACCGGCGCGCGCCGCTTCCAGCGCCGCATCGAGGGCCGCGCGGGCCGATGTCATGGCGCGGCCGGCGCCGCCTTGTGCGGCCGGCGATGCGGCCGGTGCGGGCGCGGGTGCGGGTGCATGTGCCGCCGCGGGTGCAGCGGGCGCCGCGCCCGGCCCTGGCGGCCGTGCGGCCGCCGGACCTGCCGGCGCCGCGGCTGCCGCCGGACGCGCCGGTGCCGCCTGCGGCATCGCCCGCGCCAGCGCGGCGGGCGCGGGTTTGGCGGCCTGGTCGGCCCCGCCCTGTCCCGGACGGAACGCCAGCATGCGCAGCAGCGTCATGGTGAAACCCGCGTACTCGTCCGGCGCGAGGCCGATCTCATTGCGGCCGTGCACCGTGATCTGGTAATACAGCTGCACTTCCTGCGGATCGAATGCTGTCGCCAGGCGCTGGATATCGGCCAGTTCCGGCAGGTCGTCCGGCAGCGCGGCCGGCACGGTCTGCGCCAGCGCGATCCGGTGCAGCAAGGTGCCCAGGTCCTGCAGGGCGCCGTTGTACGACAGGCTGCCGGCTGGCCATCTCGTCGGCGACGGCCATCAGGTCGGCGCCGTCCTCGTTGGCCAGCGCATCGAGCAGGCGGACCAGATAGGACTGGTCGAGCGCGCCCAGCATGCCCTGCACGGCGTCGAGCGTGACGGCGCCGGCCGCATACGCGATGGCCTGGTCGGTCAGCGACAGCGCATCGCGCATCGAGCCGTGCGCGCCCTGGGCGAGCAGGCGCAGCGCGGGCTGCTCGAACGTCACGCCTTCCTGGCCGAGGATGTTTTCCAGGTGGCCCACGATGTGGCCGGGCGGCATCTGCTTCAAATTGAATTGCAGGCAGCGCGACAGCACCGTGACGGGAATCTTTTGCGGGTCCGTCGTCGCGAGGATGAATTTCACGTGCTCGGGCGGCTCTCTCCAGCGTCTTCAGCATCGCGTTGAAGGCGTGGTTCGTGAGCATGTGCACCTCGTCGATCATATAGACCTTGAAGCGCGCATTGCTCGGTGCGTAGACCGCCTGTTCCAGCAGCTGGGCCATCTCGTCGACGCCGCGGTTCGACGCGGCGTCCATCTCGACGTAGTCTACGAAACGGCCGGCATCGATCGCGCGGCACGGTTCGCACTGGCCGCAAGGTTCGGGCGTGATCGAGCCGTTGCCGTCCGGCCCGACGCAGTTGAGCGACTTGGCCAGGATGCGCGACAGCGTGGTCTTGCCCACCCCGCGCGTGCCGGTGAACAGATAGGCGTGGTGCAGCCGTCCGGTACGCAAGGCATGGGTCAGCGCACGGACGACGTGCTCCTGGCCAACCAGCGTTTCAAAGTTCCGGGGACGGTATTTGCGGGCGAGGACTTGATAGGACATACCGCGATTTTACCGTAGACCGGGGTGGGAGCGGCAACATTAGACGCTCGTCGGGAATTCCCCTACACTGATGTTTTTCTTTCAATTCGGAAAAAATGAAAGCATCCCTGCAACTTCCGCTGGTCATCGTTTCCCTGCTGCTCGCGTTGCCGGGCCATGCCGCCGAACGCGAATGGATTCCTTACCGCAAACTGGTCGACGTCATCAAGCTGGACAAGTTCGATGCCCTGCCCGCGGCCGAGCGCGCATAGCGCTCAACCTGCCCAAGGGCGAAAAGATGCGCATGGGTTTCGACGTGGGCGCCATCCCCCAGACCAATGCCGCGATCGACAAGGTCGCCGGCGCGCTGAGCATGTTCGTGCCGACGATGAAGTCGGTGATCTTCAAGTTCGACCAGCCGGCCCAGCTGACCATCAAGACCGCCAGCGGCGACAAGCGCTACGCCAGCGACGCCCAGCACCGTGTCAGGCTCAAGTTCGACGAGGCCATGCTGAAGGAAAACCCGCTGGTGGAATGGTCGGCGCGGCCGCTTGAGGCGGAAATCGACGACTGAGAACGTCGCGGCAAACAAAAACAGCTGCCGCGGCAGCTGTTTCAAGAATGAGAAGGCGAGCCTGATCTGCGGCACTTGCGGTGAACGGCTTTGGCTGCTTCGTTCCCGACCTGACCAGGTAAACCATGCCACAATGCGCAGGGGCCCGCCAGCGCTCATTATAACCGAGTGCGGGGGCGGCGGCAAACCGCATTGCCGGCAATGGATGATGCGTGCATACCTTATATAGACTACGCATGCATCCACCAGCGTCAATCGAACATCACAACCCGAGCTGCTGCCAGATCCCATCCACCCGCGCCTTCACTTCCGGCGTCATGACGATCGGCGTTCCCCACTCGCGGTTCGTCTCAGCCCGGCCACTTATTGGTGGCATCGATACCCATCTTGCTGCCCAGGCCGCTGATCGGTGACGCGAAGTCGAGGTAATCGATCGGCGTGTTGTCGACCAGGACCGTGTCGCGCGTCGGGTCCACGCGCGTCGTGATGGCCCAGATCACTTCCTTCCAGTCGCGCACGTCGACATCCTCGTCCACGACGACGATGAACTTGGTATACATGAACTGGCGCAGGAAGCTCCAGACGCCGAACATCACGCGCTTGGCGTGGCCGGCGTACTGCTTCTTCATCTGCACGACGGCCATGCGGTAGCTGCAGCCCTCGGGCGGCAGATGAAACTCCGTAATTTCCGTAAACTGTTTCTGCAACAGCGGCACGAACACTTCGTTCAGCGCCACGCCGAGGACGGCCGCGTCCGGCGGCTTGCCCGTGTAGGTCGAGTGGTAGATCGGATCGCGCCGCATCGTGATGCGGTCGATCGTGAACACGGGGAACCAGTCCTGCTCATTGTAATAACCGGTGTGGTCGCCGTACGGACCTTCGAGCGCATGTTCGAAGCCGGACGGATGGGTCTCGTCCGGATAGATATGGCCCTCCAACACGATCTCGGCGGACGCCGGCACCCGCAGGTCGCTGCCGATGGCCTTCGCGAGCACCGTGCGCTGGCCGCGCAGCAGGCCGGCGAACTGATATTCGGACAGCGTGTCCGGCACCGGCGTCACCGCGCCGAGGATCGTGGCCGGATCGGCGCCCAGCGCCACCGCCACCGGATAGGGCTTGCCGGGATTGGCGATGCAGTGTTCGCGGAAATCGAGCGCGCCGCCACGGTGGGCGAGCCAGCGCATGATGACCTTGTTCGGCCCCAATACCTGCTGGCGGTAGATGCCCAGGTTCTGGCGCTTCTTGTTCGGCCCCTTCGTGATCACCAGGCCCCACGTGATGAGGGGCGCGATGTCGCCCGGCCAGCAGTGCTGGATCGGCAGGCGCGCGAGGTCGACGTCCTGCCCTTCCCAGACGATCTCCTGGCACGGGGCGCCCTTCACTTCCTTGGGCGCCATGTCCCACACCGCCTTGACGAGCGAGCCGAGGTCCATGATGTCCCGGAAACCCTTGGGCGGCTCCGGTTCCTTGAGGCGCGCCAGCACATGGCCGATCTTGCGCAGCTCGCCCACGTCGTCCGCCCCCATGCCCAGCGCCACGCGGCGCGGCGTGCCGAACAGGTTGGCCAGGACGGGCATGGAATACGGCGCGCCGTCCGGGCCGACCGGCCGTTCGAACAGCAGCGCCGGTCCGCCGGCGCGCAGGACGCGGTCGCACACCTCCGTCATTTCAAGATTCGGTGAAATAGGCGCCGATACGCGCTTGAAGTCATCGATTTCTTGCAACTTAGCAATAAAATCACGTAAATCAGAGTAGTTCATCGAATTTTTAATTCTTTTTTACATCTTTTGAGGTGTGCTAACAATCGGCGGCAAGTGGTTGATTTGCCAAAGAATTGATGAGCTCCAGGGCAGTCTTTAGATCTAAAAGTAATAGAACGATTGAGTGCTAGTATTGACTTGATATAAACGAGCTTCTACAATCCGGCGTACAAATTGAGACGGGCCCGTCCAGCACGTGATTTTAGCCGGTCTCATTCTTTCACGGGGTCGGGGCCCCAGCGACATTTCAGGAGTGTTTTCACTGGGCGTCTGCCCAACCAACCCCGAGACAGTTGTTAGCCACTGGGCGCCTCCACTGCAGCGCGGCCCAGCTGAAGCAAGCAATGACGGCGTCTCCTCGACCGCTACAGGCGGCGACGGACGGTTTTTCCGACGCACGGCATGAGTACGCTCGAACGCTGCGCCCACGCGCTGCGCCGGGACTGCTTTTTCCGCGACAAAGGAGAGACGATGATCCATCGCTTCATCGGCACGAGCGCAAGGCTCGTCCAACACATGGCCAGCCAGCCAGTCACGTGGTCTTCCGTGATCAAAACGGCACGCGGTTTACTGACTACCGCACAACATACCCTGACCGTTTTCGGTCTTTCTGCAGTTGCAATGATTGCCCTGCTGTACAGCCGCCCCGATTTTGCGAAACGGGTGTCGGATTTCCTGAGCCCGCACCAGCAGCCGACCGGCGCCGGTTGCGGACAATGCATCGATCCAGCTCGTTGCCGCGCGCGGTGCGGACGCCGTCGAGATCGCCAACAGCGACGACAAGGCGCAGAGCCATCCGACGCGCCAGCAGAAGTACGTGACGCACTGGCTGTCGCGCCGCTACCGCGTGGCCGGCGACGCCGCCAACATGCTCGTCTCGACCGCCTACAGCACGGCGCACGAGATCAAGCTGGATCCCCTGCTGATCCTGGCCGTGATGGCCATCGAGTCGGGCCTGAATCCGTTCGCGGAGAGCCCGATGGGCGCGCAGGGCCTGATGCAGGTGATGTCCAAGGTCCACGGCGGACAAGTTCGAGGAAGTCGGCGGCTCGCAGGCCGCCCTGAATCCGGTTGCCAACATCCGTGTCGGCGCCCTCGATCCTGAAGGACTACGTGAACCGCACCGGCTCGGTCGAAGGCGCCCTGAAGAGCTATGTCGGCGCCGGCGCGGCCGCCGACGATTCCGGCTACGGCTCCAAGGTCCTGACCGAATACAAGCGCCTGAAGCAGGTCGCGAGCGGCAAGAACGTCCCGATCTACTTCCCGCCGGCCTCGGCACCAGCGCCGAGCACGACGCTGGCCCAGAAGTCGCTCGGCGCGCCAGGCCAAGCCGGACAGCACCGCAGTCGACGCGGCCCACGGCGGCAACGAGAACGGCGAGACAGTCGCCGGCCTCTGAGTCCTACCCTTTCCTGGTCGAAAGCCACTGTCGGCGAGAGCTGGCGGTGGCTTTCGTTTTGGCTGGCGCCACTTGCTTTGCCTGGCACCGCTTGCTTTGCCGCTGGCATCGCTTGCTTTGCCTGGTACCGCTTACCTAGCCTGTTCGCCCCCGCGAAGGCGGGGGCCCAATTTTGCTGCCGCTGCCGCTACATCGGCCGCTACGGCTCCGGTAACATCCCTTGGGTCCCCGCCTTCGCGGGGACGACGTTCCAGTTTTACTGCCGCTGCCGCTACATCGGCCGCTACGGCTCCGGTGACACCCTTGCGGTACCCGCCTTCGCGGGGACGACGTTCCTGTTTTACCGCCGCTGCCGCCACATCGGCCGCTACGGCTCCGGTAACACCCCTTGGGTCCCCGCCTTCGCGGAGTCGACGCTGTACAGAAGTTACATAAAATAAAAGCCGCCCCGGTTTCCGGGACGGCCTTCTAATATATGGCTAGCAGGAAATAGCTTAGCGTCGCGCGTCGGCCGCCACCTCATCCGGCCGCAGCTTGCCGGCCAGGCGGTCGAGCACGCCGTTCACGTACTTGTGGCCGTCGATGCCGCCGAAGGACTTGGTCAGTTCCACGGCTTCGTTGATCACGACGCGGTACGGGATCTCGATCTGGTTCTTCAACTCGTACGCGCCGAGCAGCAGCACGGCGTGTTCGATCGGCGACAGTTCCGCGATCGGACGGTCGACGGTCGGGGCGATCACGTCACGCAGCTCGACCGACTGGGCGATCGCACCGTGCAGCAGCTCCGTGAAGTATTCGCCGTCGGCCTTGTCGAAGCCGTGCGCGCTGCGGATGTTGGTGACGACCGTAGCGGCCGGCTCATTGTTCAGCAGCCATTGATACAGCCCCTGAAGCGCGAACTCGCGCGCGCGGTGGCGCGGCGTGCGGTTCTTGTTGGGGTTGGCGTGCGCGTTCTTGTCAGTCATGGTTTTACTCTTCTTCGGCTTGCAGCTCTTCGAGGCCCAGCAGCAGGTTGGCCATCTCGACCGCAACGCGGGCCGCGTCCGTGCCCTTCTCGGCCATGCGGGCCTCGGCCTGCTCGTCGTTCTCGGTGGTCAGCACGGCGTTGGCGATCGGCATGCCGTAATCCAGGCCGATGCGGGTGATGCCGGCGCCCGATTCGTTCGACACGAGTTCGAAGTGGTAAGTTTCGCCGCGGATGACGGCGCCCAGCGCGATCAGGGAATCGAACTGCTGCGTCTCGGCCATCTTCTGCAGGGCCAGCGGGATCTCCAGCGCGCCCGGGACGGTCACGTGCAGGATGTCTTCGTCGGCCACGCCGAGATGCTTCAGTTCCGCCAGGCAGGCCGACAGCAGGCCATGGCCGACGTCGGCATTGAAACGTGCCTGCACGATACCGATGCGCAAGCCTTCACCTGCCATATTGCTTTCAAAAGTTCCTACCGTCATGGCTATGCCTCTTGTTCTCTTTGCTTCGTTAATTAATGGGTCAATGGTACCGCGTTACCTATGCCGTGCGTAACGCGTCATGCCTTGATTTCACAGCCGGGCTTGGCCAGGTAGCCGGTCACTTCGAGGTCGAAGCCGGTCATGGACGGCATCTTGCGCGGGTTGGCCAGCAGCTTCATCTTGCGCACGCCGAGCTGGTGCTGGATCTGCGCGCCGATGCCGTAGGTGCGCAGGTCCAGGTTGGCCGCGCGGCCGACCGGGCGGACCGGCTTGTCCTCGAACTGGGCGAACAGTTCGTCGGCCGTCTCGGCGCAGTCGACCAGGCGCCGGATCATCCAACGAACTCCTCCGTTTTAACCTTAGCAATACGTAACTGAACGAAGAACAGGACAAC
>NZ_CDRNIL010000038.1:0-6482 GCF_977014125.1 Massilia phosphatilytica | reverse complement strand
TGTTGTGTAGCACTTCGTTCGGTTGCCGTCTTGCTAAGGTTGAAAACGGAGGAGTTAGTTGGATGATCCAGCACCTAACAGCGGCACCGTCAGCGTGACGCCGTCGCGCGGGCTGCCCGGCTCGAAGTGGAACGTCAGGCCCATCTCGATGCCGGTGACGTTCATCGTCTTCGGGAACAGCTCCGTCGTGACGCCCGCCGCTTCGTGGCGCATCAGCTCTTCGCGGTTCAGGTACAGGAGCTTGGGGTTGTCGCGCGCCGCGTCCTTGTACCACTTTTCGAAACCCGCGCCGTTCACGACGTCCGTCGGGATTTCCTTGTCGTAGAACGCGAAGATCAGCTGGTCGTCCACGAGCACGTCGAGGCGGCGCGACTTGTGCTCCAGGTTCTCGATTTCGCGGATCAGCTTGTGGTTGTGGGCGAAGAACGGAGAACGCGTGTCGTAGTCGCCGCCGACCAGCGCGTCGCGGATGAAGATTTCGCGGGCCTCTTGCGGATTGTGCAGCGCGTAGTTGATGCGGCGCTGGCTGTAGACGACGATGCCGTACAGCGTCGCGCGCTCGCTCGCGGTGACCTGCGCCGTGCGCTTTTCCCAGCGCGGCTCGCCCCACGATTTCTTCAGCAGGTGGCCGCCGATCTTTTCGATCCACTCCGGCTGGATCTGCGCGATGCAGCGCGCGTACAGGCGCGTCGTCTCGACCAGCTCCGCCGCCATGACCCACTTGCCGGCCTTCTTGCCGAGCGTCGAACCGGGCCAGATGTGGAACTTGATGCCGCGCGCGCCGAGGTAGGCGCCACCGGACTGCGCCCCGCCTTCCTCTTCCATCTTGTAGCCGATATTGCCCAGCAGGCCGGTGAGCAGCGCCATGTGCAGCTGGTCGTAGGTTGCCGGCGTCTCGTTCAGGCGCCAGCCCTGTTCCTTGACGATGGTGAGCAGTTGCGAATGCACGTCGCGCCACTCGCGCAGGCGCACCTGCGAGAGGAAATTCTCGCGGCAGTTGTCCTGCAGCTGGCGGTTCGTTTTCTTGTGCTCGATGGCCTGTTCGAACCAGCGCCAGATCTTCAGGAAGCCCAGGAATTCGCTCTTCTCGTCGGCGAATTTCTTGTGCTTCTCGTCGGCCTGCTGCTGGTATTCCATCGGCCGGTCGCGCGGGTCCTGCACGGACAGCGCGGACGCGATGATCAGCATCTCGCTGAGGCACACATTGTCGACGGCGGCCAGGATCATGCGGCCCACGCGCGGGTCGAGCGGCAGCTTGGCCAGCTTGCGGCCCATCGGGGTCAGCTCGTTGGCGTCGTCGACGGCGCCCAGTTCCTGCAGCAGCTGATAACCGTCGGCGATGGCGCGGCCCTGCGGCGGCTCGACGAACGGGAAGGTCTCGACGTCCGTCAGGTGCAGGGATTTCATGCGCAGGATGACGGCCGCCAGCGACGAGCGCAGGATTTCCGGGTCGGTGAATTTCGGCCGCTGCAGGAAATCGGCTTCCTCGTACAGGCGGATGCAGACGCCGTCCGCGACGCGGCCGCAACGGCCCGCGCGCTGGTTGGCGGCGGCCTGCGCGATCGGCTCGACCTGCAGCCTGCTCGACCTTGTTGCGATAGCTGTAGCGTTTGACGCGCGCCAGGCCGGCGTCGACGACGTAGCGGATGCCCGGCACCGTCAGCGACGTCTCGGCCACGTTCGTGGCCAGCACGATGCGGCGCGCGTTGGTCGTCTTGAATACCCGGTCCTGCTCTTCGACCGACAGGCGCGCGAACAGCGGCAGGATGTCGACGTGCGGCGGATGGTGCTTGCGCAGCGCCTCGGCGCAGTCACGGATCTCGCGCTCGCCGGGCAGGAACACGAGCACGTCGCCCTGGCCCAGCCGGCACAATTCGTCGACGCCGTCGACGACGGCATCCATCAGGTCGCGCTTGTCGCGCGCGGCCTGCGCCTTCGACACCGCCTTGCCGTCGGCGGCGGACGCGAATTCCTGGTCGCGCTCCACCGGGCGGTAACGCACCTCGACCTTGTACAGGCGGCCCGACACTTCGATGACGGGCGCCGGTTTTTCCGGCGTGCCGAAATGGCGCGCGAAGCGGTCGGCGTCGATCGTCGCGGAGGTGATGATCACCTTCAGGTCCGGCCGGCGCGGCAGGATCTCCCGCAGGTAGCCGAGCAGGAAGTCGATGTTCAGGCTGCGCTCGTGCGCCTCGTCGATGATGATCGTGTCGTAGGCCTTGAGCAGCGGGTCGGTCTGCGTTTCGGCCAGCAGGATACCGTCGGTCATCAGCTTGACCCAGGCGCCGGCCGACAGCGTGTCGTTGAAGCGGACTTTATAACCCACGTGCTCGCCCAGCGGCGAACCCAGTTCGTGCGCGATGCGCTTCGCCGTCGACGACGCGGCGATGCGGCGCGGCTGCGTGTGGCCGATCATGCCCTTCTCGCCGCGGCCCAGCTCCAGGCAGATCTTCGGCAGCTGCGTCGTCTTGCCCGAGCCGGTTTCGCCGGACACGATCACGACCTGGTTCTCCATCAGCGCCTTCGCGATCTCGGCGCGCCGGCCCGAGACGGGCAGCTCTTCCGGGAAGACGATGGGCGGCAGCGGATTGCGCGCGGCGCGGTCCGCGCGCGGACGCGCTCCACCCTCGCGCCGTTCGCCGTCGCGCGGACCGGGCTGGCGTTCCTGCGCGCCGGTGCCGCCGCGCGGCGTGCGCACCTGCGCCTGCGCGAGCGCGCTCGCGAGCGCGCCCTCGCGCGCGGGCGGACGCGGGCCGCGGCGCGCATCGCTGCGCGGCGCTTGCGTGGAACGGTCGGGAGAAGGTGCGCGCGCCGGCTTCGGCGCGGGCTTGTTACTCTGTTCAGACATTGATTTTTACGAGGATTTGGTGCGCAAGTCGCGCAGCGAATTATAATGCGGCAAATGGAAAACCCTACCCTATTCGTCCAGTGGTTGCGCTCCGTCGCGCCGTATATTCACGCCTTCGGCGGCAAGACCTTTGTCGTCGCTTTCCCCGGTGAACTGGTCGCGGACGGCGTCCTGCCCGTGCTCGCGCAGGACCTGTCGCTGCTGGTCGGACTCGGCATCCGCGTCGTGCTGGTGCACGGCTCGCGGCCGCAGGTGGCCGAACAGCTGGCGCTGCGCAACGTCGAGGGCCGCTTCCACAACGGCGTGCGCGTCACGGACAGCGCGGCGATGGAATGCGCCAAGGAAGCCGCGGGCGAACTGCGCCTGGACATCGAGGCCGCGTTCAGCCAGGGTTTGCCCAATACGCCGATGTCGAATGCCCACATCAGCATCGTCTCCGGCAACTACGTCACGGCGCGCCCGCTCGGCGTGATCGACGGCGTCGACCACGAGCTGACGGGCGTCACGCGCAAGGTCGCGGCCGACAAGATCCAGCCGATCCTCAACACCGAGGACAACATCGTGCTGCTGTCGCCGCTGGGCTTTTCGCCGACGGGCGAGGTGTTCAACCTGACGATGGAAGACGTGGCGGTATCCGCCGCGATCGCCCTGCACGCCGAAAAACTCGTCTTCATCACCGAGACGCCGCTGATGAAGGATGCCGGCGGCGGCGACATCCGCGAACTGTCGTCGCACCAGGCCGAAGCCGTGCTGCAGGCGGGCTTCCTGCCGAACGACGCGTCGTTCTACCTGCAGCACGCGATCAAGGCCTGCAACAGCGGCGTCGACCGCGCCCACATCGTGCCCTACTCGCTGGACGGCTCGGCCCTGCTGGAACTGTTCACCCACGACGGCGTGGGCACGATGATCACGCACGACAACCTGGAAAGCCTGCGCCAGGCCTCAATTGAGGACGTCGGCGGCATTATCAAGCTCATCGAACCGCTGGAAAGCGGACGGCACGCTGGTAAAACGTCCGCGCGAACTGATCGAACGCGAGATCGAGCAATTCTCCGTGATCGAGCACGACGGCGTCATCTTCGGCTGCGCCGCGCTGTACCCGTTCCCCGAATCGAAGATGGCGGAAATGGCCTGCCTGACCGTGAGCCCGGATGCGCAGACCCAGGGCGACGGCGAGCGCATCCTGAAGCACATGGAAAACCGTGCCCGCGCGGCCGGCATGACCAAGCTGTTCGTGCTGACCACGCGCACGTCGCACTGGTTCAAGAAGCGCGGCTTCGTGCTGGCGACCGTCGACGACCTGCCCAAGGATCGGGCGCACATGTACAACTGGCAGAGACGGTCGCAGATCCTGATCAAGCAGCTCTGACGCCCAGCTCGCAGGCAGCCGGTCGCTTTTTCCCGGCCGCCTTATAATCACGTTTTTCCGATACCGAACCAGGAGCAAGAACATGGCCCGCACCGTCCATTGCGTCAAACTGAACAAGGAAGCCGAAGGCCTCGCCTTCCCGCCGTACCCGGGCGAACTGGGCAAGCGCATCTATGAAAGCGTGTCGAAAGAGGCGTGGGATGGCTGGCTCAAGCACCAGACCATGCTGATCAACGAAAACCGCCTGAACATGGCCGACGCGCGCGCCCGCAAATACCTGGCCACGCAGATGGAACGCCATTTCTTCGGCGAAGGCGCCGACGAGGCCGCCGGTTACGTCCCGCCGACCGCCTGATCAGGTAGGGTGGACGGCAGAGCCGTCCACCCTACATCTGCCTGCACTGGCGCAGTTCACAGCGCGCCATGAACACTTTTCCGCTCATCGTCCCGCTTTCGCAGCGCATGCGATAGACCTCGACGGGCCCGGACTGCGTGATCAGCCCGGCGCCCTGCCCGCCCGTACAACCTTGCTGCTTCGCCATCTTCTCGACGGTGGCCGACGACACGCCCGTGTGGAACGGAATCGTCTCGACGGCCGGCGCAGCAGCGGCCACGGGTGCGGCCGGCGCGGCCGGTGCCGGCATGCTGTGATGAAGAACATGGAGCAACCGCCCAGGCCCAGCGCGGCCGCCAGGGCGATCGACAACAGAGCCGGAGCGCGCTTCATGTCCGCTCCGCTCAGAACGTCAGCGACTTGACGCCGTCGCCCGTGCCCAGCAGGCAGACGTCGGCGCCGCGGCGGGCGAACAGGCCGACGGCGATCACGCCGACGATCTGGTTGATCTCCGATTCCAGGCCCACCGGATCCGTGATCGACAGTCCGGCCACGTCGAGGATGTAGCCGCCGTTATCGGTGACGAAGGCGTCCGTGCTGCCCGGCTTGGTGCGCAGGCGCGGCTGGCCACCCAGCGCGGCCAGCTTGCGGCTGACGGCATTCGCGGCCATCGGCACGACTTCGACCGGCAGCGGGAATTTACCGAGCGTCTCGACCAGCTTGGAGCCGTCGGCGATGCACACGAACTTGCCCGACACCGACGCGACGATCTTTTCGCGCGTCAGCGCCGCGCCGCCGCCCTTGATCATGGCGCCCGTGGCGTTGATCTCGTCGGCGCCGTCGACGTACACGGAGATCGCCGCGACGTCGTTCAGGTCGAACACCTCGATGCCGTGGCCGCGCAAGCGCGCCGCCGTCGCTTCCGACGACGCCACGGCGCCCTTGATGCGCGACTTGATCTTGCCGAGTTCGTCAATGAAGAAGTTGGCGGTGGAGCCCGTGCCGACGCCGATGATTTCGCCGTCGACCACGTGATCGATGGCGGCGCGGGCCACTGCCTGCTTGAGTTCGTCCTGAGTCATGATGTTGGTAGGAGTAGAAGAATCCGACATTTTAGCGGATTCGGCGGCCCTCCTTGCCGCAACGGCCACGATCCGCCACGCTTTCGCGACAGTTTACATGCCAATTCAGCATATAATCTTGCAACCAAAGAAACACCTGTCTCAGCCTCGGACACCACCACGCCAACGACCCATGTTCCGGATCCTGACCACCTTCCTGCTCGCCCTCGTCCTCGCGCACGCCGCGACGGCCGCCGACTTCTCGCCGTCGGCACCATCCGGCCCGTACCGCGTCGGCTTCCACGTCCGCCAACAGTACGACCGGGCGCGCGTCTACCAGCACCCGCGCAATCCGGTCACGGCGCAGGCCACGAGCGGCGACCGCTCGCGGCCGCTGCAGACGCTCGTCTGGTATCCGGCCATCGGCACGGGCGGCGCCATGACGTACCGCGACTACGTGACGACCATCGCGACCGAGGAAGAATTCAGCCGCATGCCCGACCAGGTGCGGCGCGCCACCGACGCGCTGGTCGAGCCGCGCGGCGCGCAGGTCCGGCGCCGAACTCGCGGACCCCGTGCGCGCCCTTGCGCGACGCGCCCGAGCGTCCCGGCAAGTTCCCGGTCGTGATCTACGCGCCCAGCCACAGCGCCTACGCGATCGAGAACGCCGACCTGTGCGAATACCTGGCGAGCCACGGCTATATCGTGCTCGCCACGCCCTCGCTGGGCCCGCGCTCGCACGCGATGACGGCCGACCTCGAAGGCGCCGAAGCCCAGGCCGACGACATCGGCTTCCTCGTCGGCTACGCCCACACGCTGGCGAGGTGCTGGATCATCCAACTAACTCCTCCGGTTTAACCTTAGCGAACG
>NZ_CDRNIL010000037.1:0-5714 GCF_977014125.1 Massilia phosphatilytica | reverse complement strand
TATGTTAGCCTACTCGTTCAGTTACGTATTGCTAAGGTTAAAACGGAGGAGTTAGTTGGATGATCCAGCACCTGGCCGTTCTTCCACAGCGAGATCGCGTTCTGGATGCGGCGAATATCCTGCTTGTCGGTGGTGACGGCGAGGTCGGAGACGACGGTGTAGCAGTCGTCGCTGTCCATGATCGAAAACCGGTCCTTCAAGCCGACGCCAGGCCGCTTCCTGGCGCAGGATCTTGACGCCCAGCGAGTGGAACGTCGAGACGGTCAGCTGCTTGGCCTGCTTGGGCTGTTTCAGCAGCTTGGCGATGCGTTCCTGCATTTCGAGCGCGGCCTTGTTCGTGAACGTGAGCGCGGCGATCGTGCGCGGATCGTAGCCGCGGTGCTCGATCATGTAGGCGATCTTCTGGGTGATGACGCGCGTCTTGCCCGACCGGCGCCGGCCAGCACCAGGCAGGGACCGTCGAGATAGAGCACGGCTTCGCTTTGCGGACCGTTCAGGCCGAAATTCGGGGCGTTGGACATGGGAACCTTCGATGGGCGCGCTCAGCATTGTCAACAAGCTCGTCCCCGCGTTGAAGCGGGCCGGCGCAAATGCGCATGGCCGTGTTGCGGAGCCTGCCTTGACGCGCCGGCAAGGGCGCCACGGATTCAGCGGTAGCGGGCGACGTATTGCGCGGCCAGGTCGTCGATGTGGGGCGCGTAGCGGGCCAGCTCGGCGTCGGTGGCGGGTGACTGCCAGTCGTCCTTCCAGGCCATGGTGACGCCATCCGGCAGCGTCAGCCGGGCGAACACGGCGCCGTCGCGCTCGTAATCGGCGATCGTGCCCCAATAAAAATCGCGCCGGTACGATTGCGTACGTTACCCAGGCCAAAATCCAGCACGAGCGCGTCGTCGATGACGCAGGCGGCGTGGCCGTCGATCTGCCCCGGCTTCGCGAAGCCCTGCCCGCCCAGCAGGAAAACGTTGCCCTGGTTTTCCACTTCGACCAGGCCCGACACGATGCGGGCGCGGTGGCCGTGCAGTTCGGCCAGTCTTCGCACCAGCGACGCGATGAGGAAGCACGCACTGCCGAAATTGTGCAGGTACAGCCAGCCGAGGTCGTACATGCGGTCGTACAGCAGGCGTCCGAAATCGGCGAGTTCGGGCTGGTTCGACGACACCAGCAACTGCTGGCCGCGCAATTCGCCACGCACGATGAACACGGCGTCGAAGACGCGGCCATAGCGGTCCAGCAGCGCCAGGAAACGCTCGGTGCCTTCCACCACAAGGCCGTCGTCGGCATCGCTCGCCAGCGCCACCAGGCCGTGTTCCTCGAAACGGCGCAACTCGGGCGGCGACCTCTTCGGCGGCGTACGGCAAGCCCTGCGCCAGCGCGGACAGTTTCAGGCGCTGGCCGGCGACGAAGTCGTTGCCGAGCTTGAGGAACAGGTCATAGCCGAGCATCGAATCGGATCAGGGAACGTTTTCGACCAGCCAGTTGCGCACGAGGGCAACGCTTTTGAGAATAGGGGGAGACGCGATGCAGGGGCATTGTAAATACTCGACAATATGGATGCACTACAATCGCCGAGAGTGTGCCGCAATTCGTCTGCATATGTCGCGTGGTTTAACGCCCCTTTACAAATGCATGGACCGATATGTCGCGCCCCGGACACGGTATGCGTTACCATCGTCCCGTGAGCGCCTCCGGCGCCGTTTGCACGAGTTAATCAAAATGAAATTTGAACACCTGATTGAGATAAACGATCCCCTCAACCCGCTGATGGATACCATCACCCGCGAGCAGCTGTGGCGCGGCCTCGTGCTGCGCGCCGAGGATCCGAAACTGTTCGTGCCGCACCTGGACGAATGCACGATCACCGAACGGACCAGCGGCAGCTTCGCGCGGCGCCTGCGCTATGGCGACCTCGTCATCGACGACAAGGTGACCCTGACCCCGCTGCACGAGGTGCGCTACGAAGTGCCGGCGCAGCGCGACATCGCCCAGTCGCTGCTGACCATGAGCATCGAGACGCCGACGCAGGAAGCGCTGGTGGTGCGCTTCCGCTACGACGACGGCAATCCGTCGGCCACCGACGAGACCGGCCGGATGTACGAGGACTTCAAGAAGTCGGCGTACAAGGAAGCGGACATCGACACCGTCAAGGTCGTGCGCCAGCTGGCGGCGGACGGGAAGCTGGACGCCTCGCTGCTGAATTAAGGATGGTGGGCTCGGGGCGCCCACCCTACGACTGAACCACGCATCACGTACCGGGTTCCACCTCGTCCGGATCGATGTCGCTTTCTCCCTTCGCGAGATTGGCCGCGAGGTCGCGCAACGCCGTGCGCACGCCCTCCTCGATCACGGGGTGATAAAACGGCATCTCCAGCATCTGGTCGACCGTCATGCGCGACTGCACCGCCCAGCTCAGCAAGTGGCCGATGTGTTCGCCGCGCGGGGCGATCATCTCGGCGCCCAGGAAGCGGCCCGTGCGGTACTCGCCGTAGACGCGCAACATGCCCTTGTTCTGCAACATCACGCGGCTGCGGCCCTGGTTCTCGAACGACACCTGCCCCACCGCGAACTTCGACCTGCCCGGCGCGCACAGCGTCTTGTAGCTGGCGCCGAGCGTGACGACGTTCGGCTCCGTGAACGCGGCCGTCAGCGGCGTGCGGCGCAGCCCGGGGCGGATGTCCGGGAAGCGGCCGGCGTTGTCGCCGGCGATCTTGCCGTGGTCGGCCGCCTCGGGCAGCACGGGACGCTCGTGGTTGGCGTCGCCGGCGATGAAGATGTGGCTGTTCCCGCACTGCATGGTGCGCGGATCGAACAGGGGCACGCCGTTGCCGTCCAGCGCGACGCCGGCGTTTTCCAGGCCGAGGTCGTGCACGTTGGGCGTGCGGCCGGCGGCCTGCAGCACGTACTGAAAACGTTCCGTATGCGCTTCGTCGTGGCGGCCCGTCGTCAGCACGACGTCGTCGCCGTCCTGCTCGGCGCGCAGGATGCGCGACTGGAAGTGGATGTCGAGTTCCTCGCACAGCACGCGCGCGGCGGTCTTGAGCACGACGGGGTCGGAGAGCTGCGCCACGCTGCCGCCGCGCGCGACCATGCGCACGCGCACGCCCAGGCGCGCCAGGGCCTGGCCGATTTCCAGCCCGATGACGCCCGTGCCGATCACGGCCACGGAACGCGGCAGGTCGTTCCAGTAAAACACGTCGTCGCTCGTGATGACGCCGGGCCCCACGTTGTCCAGCACCGGCAGGCGCGTCGGGCTGGAGCCGGTGGCGATCACGACGCGGCAGGCGTCGATCTCGGTGTGGTCGTCGACCATCAGCGTGTGCGGATCGGTGAAGCGGGCGTGGCCGCGCACTTTGTCCTCGGCCGGCATGGCATCGACGCCTTCGACGACGAAGCCGACGAAGCGGTCGCGCTCGCGCCGCACGCGTTCCATGACTGCCACGCCGTCGATGCGGACATCGCCCGGATGGACGCCGAATCCGGGCGCGAGGTGCAGCATGTGCGCGGCCTCGGCGGCGGCGATCAGGAGTTTGCTGGGCATGCAGCCCACGCGCGCGCAGGTGGTGCCGTAGACGCCGCTCTCGATCAGCACCGTCCGCGCGCCCTGCGCCCGGGCGGCGCGGTAGGCGACCAGGCCGGCCGTGCCGGCGCCGATGATGGCGACATCGACCTTCATTTTCTTCATCCTCACCTCCGGGAAGTTCACGAGCGTGACGATACGCTGTTTTCAGGAACTCGGCTTGAAACCAGGAGACTTTGGATTGGCGGCGGGGCATGGCGGGCACGGGGTGGGCGGCCTCCGCCCACCAAGCGTCACCGCGTCAGATATCGAGCGGATCGACCTCGAGCGACCAGCGCACCCGCGACTTCAGCGCCCGCAACGCCTCGACCCACTCGGTCAGGAACGCCTGCAGCGCCGGCCGCGAATTCGATTCGACCAGCAGTTGCGCGCGGTCGACGTTGTGCACGCGGGTCATCGTCATCGGGATCGGCTCGTTGATGACGACCGCGTCCGACGGCACCGCGTCGCGCGCGGTCTCGAGGAATTCGATGGCCGTCGCCAGCTCGGGCGCCTCGGCACGCAGCAGCGCCTGGTACATGTACGGCGGCAGCGCGGCCTGGTGGCGTTCTTCCAGCAGGCTGCCGGCGAAGCGGTCGTAGTCGTGCCGCATCACGGCGCCGTACAGCGGATGCTGGCAGTAGCGCGACTGGATCAGCACTTCCGATTCCAGTCCGGCCCGGCCGGCGCGTCCCGCCACCTGCATCAGCTGCGCGAACAGGCGCTCGCTGGCGCGGTAATCCTGCGAGAACAGCGCCGTGTCCGGATTCGGCACCGCCGACGAGGGTCAGCCGTTTGAAGTCGTGGCCCTTGGCGACCATCTGCGTGCCGATCAGGATATCGACGTCGCCGCGGTGCACGGTATCGAACGCCTCCTGCGCGCTGCCCTTGCGGCGCGTGGAGTCGGCGTCGATGCGCAGGATGCGCGCCTGCGGGAAGAGCGCCTGCAAGCCTTCCTCGACGCGCTGGGTGCCGCGGCCCAGCGGCTGCAAATCGATGTTGCCGCAGGTCGGGCACGCGTGCGGGATGCGCATCTCCAGGCTGCAGTGGTGGCAGCGCAGGCGCCGCTCCGGCCGGTGCAGGACCATGAATGCGGTGCAGCGCGTGCAGTTGCTGATCCAGCCGCACGCCTCGCGGCGCAGGCACGGGGGCGTAGCCGCGCCGGTTCAGGAACAGCAACGATTGCTCGCCCCGTTCGATGCGCAGGCGCAGCGCCTGCATCAGCGTCGGCGTCAGGCCCTCCTTCGGCTTGTCGCGCTCCATGTCGATCAGTTTTACGCGCGGCAGCACGGCATCGCGCACGGCGCGCTCGCGCAGTTCCAGCCTGCGGTAGCGGCCCGTCTGCGCGTGGTGCCAGCTTTCCAGCGACGGCGTGGCCGACCCCAGCACGATCGGGATATGCAGCTGGCGCGCGCGCCATACGGCCAGGTCGCGCGCCGAATAGCGCAGGCCTTCCTGCTGCTTGTACGACGGGTCGTGTTCCTCGTCGATGACGATCATTTTCAGGTTCGGCAGCGACGCCAGGATCGCCAGTCTCGTGCCCAGCACGATGCGCGCGCGGCCCGTGTGCGCGGCCAGCCAGTGCAGCATGCGTTCGCCTTCCGACAGGCTGCTGTGCAAGGTCGCCAGCATCACGCCGGGAAAGCGCGCGCGGATGTTCGCTTCCAGCTGCGGCGTCAGGTTGATCTCCGGGACCAGGATCAGGATCTGCGCGGCGTCGTCGCGCTGCAGCACCTGGGCGAGCGCCTGCAGATAGACCTCGGTCTTGCCGCTGCCCGTGACGCCGTACAGCAGCATCGGGCTGAAGCCCATCGCACCGCCGATGGCATCCGCCGCCTGCCGCTGGGCCGCGTTCAGCACCGGCATGTCGGTCGGCAGGCGGCGGATGCCATCGGCGGTGCGATGGGCTTCAGCCCGATGCTGCTGTACGCGTCAGCGGGCAGCGGGCCGCCGAAGAGAGGTCTATCTGCAGGCCTGCGCCCCAGGCGTGCTGCAGCGCGACGACGCCGCGCAAGATCCTCATCCTGGGTCCCGGAGATCAACCTGACGCTGGAAGCGAACATCCGCGGCGCGTTTTCCGGCGTAGTGTCGCGAACTTGCGGCGGGGCCTGTTCGGAAGGCGAACGCATGCTCCACTGGCTGGCACACGCACACGGGCATG
>NZ_CDRNIL010000036.1:0-2789 GCF_977014125.1 Massilia phosphatilytica | reverse complement strand
TGTGCGCCGCGTCCACGCCTTCGATGTCGAAGGTCGGGTCCGCTTCTGCATAGCCCAGTTCCTGCGCCTGCTTGAGCACGGTAGCGAAGTCCAGGCCCTTGTCGCGCATCTCGGACAGGATGAAGTTCGTCGTGCCGTTGATGATGCCGGCCACGGATTCGATGCGGTTGGCCGACAGGCCTTCGCGCAGCGCCTTGATGATCGGGATGCCGCCGGCGACGGCCGCTTCGAACGCCACCATCACGCCCTTGGCCTGGGCCGCTTCGAAGATCTCGTTGCCGTGCAGCGCGAGCAGCGCCTTGTTGGCGGTGACGACGTGCTTGCCGTTGGCGATCGCCTGCAGCACCAGCTCGCGCGTCAGGCCGTAGCCGCCGATCAGTTCGACGACGATGTCGATGTCGGGATTGTTCACCACGGCGAACGGGTCGGCCACGACCTCCACATCGGCGCCCACGATGCCTTTGGCACGTTCGAGGTTGCGGACGGCGACCATGGCCACCTCGATGCCGCGGCCGGCGCGGCGGCGGATTTCTTCCTGGTTGCGTTGGAGGACGTGGTAGGTGCCTGCACCGACGGTGCCGAGGCCGAGCAAGCCTGCTTTGATGGGTTTCATATGAGTGCACCGTCTGGCTGTTCTTGTCGTTCTCAGCGCGCGTGGCGGCGCCGGTAGCCGTCGAGGAAGCGGGCGATACGGCCGCACGCATCCGTCAGGTCGTCGGCAATTGCGAGGAAGACCAGACGGAAATGGTCCGGCGTCTTCCAGTTGAAGCCGGTGCCTTGCACCAGCAGGACTTTTTCCTCGGACAACAGCTCACAGATAGATCTGCTGGTCATCGGCGATCGGGTAGATCTTCGGGTCGAGGCGTGGGAACACTGTGCCAGCGCCGCTTTTGGCTTGACGCAGGTAACGCCCGGGATATCGGTCAGGAGTTGGTGGGCCAGGTCGCGCTGGCGCGCGAGGCGGCCGCCGGGCGCGACGAGGTCGGCGATGCTCTGGTAGCCGCCGAGGGCCGGTCTGGATCGCAGTACTGGCCCGGCGCGTTGGCGCACAGGCGCATCGAAGCCAGCATGTTCAGGCCCTCGATATAGTCTTTCGCATGGCGTTTTTCGCCGGACACGACCATCCAGCCGGCGCGGCAGCCGCACGAGCGGTAGTTCTTCGACAGGCGCGTTCATGGTCACGAACAGGACGTCGTCGGCCAGCGAGGCCAGCGATACGTGCTCGTTGCCGTCGTACAGCGTCTTGTCGTAGATCTCGTCGGCGTAGACGATCAGCTGGTGCTGGCGCGCCAGTTCGACGATTTCCAGCAGCACATCGCGCGAATACAGCGCGCCGGTCGGGTTGTTCGGGTTGATGACGACGATCGCGCGCGTATTCGGCGTGATCTTCTTGCGCATGTCGTCGATGTCGGGCAGCCAGCCGGCCTGCTCGTCGCAGACATAATGCACCGGATTGCCGCCGGCCAGGCTGACGGCCGCCGTCCACAGCGGGTAGTCCGGCGCCGGCACCAGCACTTCGTCGCCGCTGTTCAAGAGGCCCTGCATCGCCATCACGATCAGTTCGGAGGCGCCGTTGCCCAGGTAGATGTCGTCGATGCCGACGCCGATTCGGCCGGGCACTTCCCCGGGCGTACTGCATCACCAGCCGTGACGCCGTGCGACCGATTCTGCCCTTCGAATCCGTGCTCGCCGGCGCGGTTCTGCTACGAATATGCGGGGCCCGGCACTGCACGATCGCGTCCGCCGGGTCGGAGCCGAACACGGCCACAAGGTCGCCGATGCTCAGCATCGGCGACCTTGTGGCCGTCTTCGGCTCCGACCCGCCGGACGCGATCGTGCAGTGCCGTGGCCCGCGACATGCAGTAGCAGGCCGCGCTACGTCGAGCTTCGAAGGGCATGTTCAGCATCGGTCGCAAGGCGGTCACCCTGGCACTACGCTGCCGGGGAAGTGCCCGGCCGAATCGGCGTCGGCATCGACGACATCTACCTGGGCAACGGCGCCTCCGAACTGATCGTGATGGCGATGCAGGGCCTCTTCGAGCAGCGGCGACGAAGTGCTGGTGCCGGCGCCGGACTACCCGCTGTGGACGGCGGCCGTCAGCCTGGCCGGCGGCAATCCGGTGCATTATGTCTGCGACGAGCAGGCCGGCTGGCTGCCCGACATCGACGACATGCGCAAGAAGATCACGCCGAATACGCGCGCGATCGTCGTCATCAACCCGAACAACCCGACCGGCGCGCTGTATTCGCGCGATGTGCTGCTGGAAATCGTCGAACTGGCGCGCCAGCACCAGCTGATCGTCTACGCCGACGAGATCTACGACAAGACGCTGTACGACGGCAACGAGCACGTATCGCTGGCCTCGCTGGCCGACGACGTCCTGTTCGTGACCATGAACGGCCTGTCGAAGAACTACCGCTCGTGCGGCTACCGCGCCGGCTGGATGGTCGTGTCCGGCGAAAAACGCCATGCGAAAGACTATATCGAGGGCCTGAACATGCTGGCTTCGATGCGCCTGTGCGCCAACGCGCCGGGCCAGTATGCGATCCAGACGGCCCTCGGCGGCTACCAGAGCATCGCCGACCTCGTCGCGCCCGGCGGCCGCCTCACGCGCCAGCGCGACCTGGCCCACCAACTCCTGACCGATATCCCGGGCGTTACCTGCGTCAAGCCAAAAGCGGCGCTGTACATGTTCCCACGCCTCGACCCGAAGATCTACCCGATCGCCGATGACCAGCAATTTATCTGTGAGCTGTTGTCCGAGGAAAAAGTCCTGCTGGTGCAAGGC
>NZ_CDRNIL010000035.1:0-11625 GCF_977014125.1 Massilia phosphatilytica | reverse complement strand
TGTTATGCGTGCCTTCGTTCAGTTACGTATTGCTAAGGTTAAAACGGAGGAGTTAGTTGGATGATCCAGCACCTGGTTCACTGCGCTGTCCACATCGCAGCCCGTGTGGCCGCGAAAAGAAAAAGCCGCCATGCCCGACATTTATCAGGCAATGCGGCTTGTTCTTTTCGCTAAGCTTACGTGCATACTGAGTGAATCAGCGTCCCTTTTTTGATCGGTTTGTTTCACGTTCGACGCTCCAAAAATTGGCGTCTTCACGTTTTGACAAATTCAATCACGTAAAGTACACGAAAACCTTGTCAGTGCGCAACCCGCACACAGTATTTTTCATGTCTTTCACAGGCAAACCAGCGATTACATCAACCGAAACGATCGCTGCGATAACACTTGATTCCTTCCTCGTTCTGCTCGGTCTCCAAAAACAAGCGCGCAAATCGATGCGCATTACCTTACTACCATTTCGCATAACGCCTTTATATAAAGGCTTTATGCCGAATTCAATCCTCCGCCGCGCCGATGCGCAGCAAGTCCATCTTGCACAGCCACGCGAGTCCGCGCAGCAAAGTCGGCCGGTCGCACGGTCCGAGCGCGTCGAGCAGCTCGTCGACCTGCATCGGACGCGATTCGATCGATCCGAAGATCTGTCCGAACTCTTCCAGCGTCGGCAGCGACGCATGCGCGAAGCGGTTGATCGCGAGCTCGCGATACTGGCGCAACAACGCGAGCGATGCGTCCGGCGCGAGTTCGACCATCGCCGCCGGCGTGATCTGCATGCTCGGATACGTCGCGAACAGTTCGAACGGATCGAGCCGGTCCGGCACCACCGCCGGTAACGCCGGACCGGGTAGCGCATCGGCGCGGCGCCGCTCGTCGAGCTCGCGCCACAACGCGCGGTAACGCCCGAACACGACGGACCAGTCGAATTCCTCGCGCACCCGTTGGCGTGCATTCTCGCCCAGCCGGCGCCGCAACGCCGCATCGCCGGCAAGGCGCATGCACGCCTGCGCGAGCGCCGTGCCGTCCACGGCCACCGCCTGACTCGTATGACCGCAATACGCGTCGTAGCTGTCCACGCCATCGTCGTAACGCTGCGCGAGATCAAGTCCCGCGCCCGGCGCCGGGCATCACGGTCGGGATGCGGTAGCCGTCGACGCCGTCGCGCACCGTGTCGCGGTAGCCGTTCCAGTCGCTGACGATGCACGGCAATCCGGCCGCCATCGCTTCCAGCGGCGTCAGGCCGAAGGTCTCCTGCACGTCGTCCGCAAGCGAGATGAAGACGTCGGCGGCGGCCCAGGCGTCAAGCTGGTTCGCCGCTACGCGGCCATCCAGCACGGCAAGGCGCACCGATGGGCACAGCTGCGCGGCCGCCTCGTGGAAAGCCTGGTCGATGGCCGCGTTGGCGAGCCAGCCGCACAGCACGAGGTGCACGCGCCGGCCCGCTTGCGCCGCCCGTTCGAGCGCCAGGAACATCTGTTGCGGATGGGCCTTCGCGTGGAACGACAGGCGGCCGAAGAACAGGAAGGCGACGTCGTCGCCATCGATGCCCAGGCGCCGGCGCACGGTGGCGCGGTGGGCGACATCGAGGTCGAAGTCGGCAGCGTGCACGCCGAGCGGGATCAGGGGCAGCTGCGGCAGTTCGAAGCGCTGTGCGCCGAGACGCGCGCCGAGGTACTCGGCCTGGCGCTCCAGCACGCGGCGTACGCTGTCGCGCACGACGCGCGACGTGCAGATCACGGCGTCCCAGCTGCGTACGGGCGCCACGAGCAGGTTCGCGAGGCTGGACATCACGGCGTGGCTGGCCGTCGTGTGCGTGATGCCGCACAGGCTGTAGCGGCGCGCGCCGATGCCCAGGCGGCGCCACGCCAGGCGCTCGATGCCCGGCGCGGGATGGTACAGCGTGCCGTAGCGCTCCAGGTCCTGCGGGCGGCCCTGGGCGATCCATTCGACCTTGCCGCCATAGCCGTATTCGCGCAGCAGGCGCTCGCCCTCGGCCGCGTGGGCCTGGCCGCCGGCGAAGCAGCCGACCGTGTCCAGGCCGGGCGCGCCCGCGATGGCGCGCAGCAGGCCGGCGCCGGCGGCTTGCCGGCCCATCAGGCGCGGACCCGCGGTCGAGTAGCCGTCCGGCGCGTAATGAATGGCGAAGCGGTCCGTCATGCGGCCTCCCGCGCATCCGCGTCCGCGCGCCCGGCCAGGCCGACCTGCGCGATCTCGTGCCGGCGCGCGATGAGGCCGAGCGCACGGTCGGCGGGCAGCGCCGCGTCGACGAACGGCGCGAGGAAGCCGTTCGCGCCGTCGCGGATCACTTCCCGCACCGGCGCGGTATCCGAACCCGGCACCGGCACGCCGACGGCAATCGCCTCCAGCATCGACCAGGACAGCACGTCGTGAACCTCGCGGAACTTGCCGCGCAATTCGGCCGGATGCGCGCTGCGCCGCCAGCGCGTGCACGCCGCGCCGTCGTCGGGCACGAAGCCTTCCTGCTTCAACCCGACGCAGACACGCGCGACGGCCTGGCCGCGGCGCACGCAGCCCTCGAAATGGCGCAGGTAGTGATGGGTCTTGTCGCCCGGACCGCCCGGCTTCGCGTAGCCGATCACGCGCAGCTTCGGCCCCGCCGGCTCGCGCCGCACCGCAGTCTCTTCGCCGATCGCGACGACTTCGTAGTCGGGCCGCGTCTGCAGATACCGCATCGGCCGGCGGAACTGGCCCGGCAGATTCTGGTGGATGAAGAGAACTCGGATCATGACGTTCGGTTCGCGTGGCGACAACGACAAGTTGGAATTGAACGCATGATAGCCTCAGACTTCACCGAGTGGCGCGACGCACACGCAAAATCGTGACGAATGCGTGCGTTGCGCCACGCAAGGCGGCATCTTGCGTGTCGTCGAAGGCACGGACGCAGGTCCGCGCGCGCGGTCTTAACGGTGCGCGATGGCGATCGCGGACCAGTGCACGTCGACCACGGGCGTGCGGGTCTCGCGGTCGCGGCGGTAGCTGTGGAAGGTCCAGCGTCCATCGGCGCGCGTGTCGCACATCGTGCATTCGGCGCGTGCTTCCACGCTTCCCAGGCCGGCCCGTTCCGAGCTGGTGGCGCACGATGGCGGGCAGGTCGAGCCGGCGCGGCCGCGGTGCGACGAAGCCGGGCGCGAGGTCCCAGCGCGCGACGAAACCGTCGATCACCTCCTGCCCCACTTCGTAGCAGCAGGCGTGCGCCGCCGGTCCGGCGGCCGCGATCCACTCGGCCGGATCGCCGCCGCGCGCACGCACGAGCGCCGCGAACGCATCGACGATGCCTCCCAGCGCGCCGCGCCAGCCGACGTGCAGCGCAGCCACTTCGCGCCCGTCCCGGCGCGCGAGCAGCACCGGGACGCAGTCGGCGGTGGCGATCGCGAGCAGCAGTCCGGGGCGGTCCGTGAGCATGCCGTCGGCCTCGCCGCAATCCTCGTTCGCTTGCGTGACGACCGCGATGCGCGTGCCGTGGCGCTCGTGCTGGACGGGGCGGCGCGGCCAGTAGTCGGGCAGCAGCACGGCCATGTCGTCGTGCCGCGTGCCGAAGCCGTGCACGATGGCGGGGTGGTCGAGGAGCGGGCTGGTGAGCATGGCGGACTGCGGAGGTCGAGGTGATGAAGTGGCGGCAGCATAGCATGGCGCGGCATGGATTTACCTGGACCGGCAGCATCGCTACCACGGCACCTGCCACGTCTGGAGCCATCAGGCCGCGCAGCGACGCCGCCGCCATGCTTCCCCTGCTCAATCCGCACCCGCACGCCAGCTTGGTGCCGATCTTCGACGGGCACCGATGCGTCGTCATCGACGGCTTCATGCTGGAACCGGAAGCGCTGGTCGACTTCGCGGCGCGCAACCACGCGCATTTTCAGGATGTGCCAGGCAACGACTATCCGGCCCTGAGCTGACACTGGCCGGCATCTTTGCGGCGCGCGTACAGGACAGCTTCCTGCAGCACGCGCGCACACCACCGAAGGCGCGGCGAGTGCCCGACATGAAAAGCCGCCTGTCGCTGGTGACGCGCCGCCCCGAGGAACTGCTGCCGGGCCAGCGCCTGCCGCACCGCGACTTCACTGGTCTCCTGCAAGGCCAGGAAGCGGGTGCCATGGTGCTGTATCTGTTCAGGGACGAGCGCCTCGGCGGCACCAGCTTCTTCAAGCCGACTGTGCCGGAGCACGAGATCAAGGCCCTGCTGGACGATCTGAAGCGTGGCGAGCAGGCTGGCGAAGCCGCTGCCGGATGCGCCGCGGACCTTCGTGATCGCATCGAGCGCACACTTCGACAAGGTGCTGACGATCGCGCCGCGCTACAACCGGGCGATCCTCTACACCGGCGGAAGTGTTCCACTCGGGGCACATCGACGCCCCCGAACCGATGGTGCATGCGTTCTTCCGGTTGCGGATGACGGCGGGCTGAGGGGTCGACAACGACACCGCCACCGTCGTCACTGCGCCGTCGGGGCAGGATCGCGCACGGGACGCAGACGGAAGCTATCCAGAACGTCATCCCACAGCTTTATCGCCTCTTTATCAGTGAGGCTCGTTTTCTGTTGATTGCCCTTGCCGTCGCGGTAGCCGGTCGTCAGTTCGATCTTGATGGCGGGCGTGTCCAGCGTACCGTCGCCCTGCGTCTCCCACACGAACGCGTGGCCGCGCATGCCGTTGCTGCCGGGTGCGGAGGCCAGGTGTTCCTGGCCCTGGTACGGCCCGACCTGCCGGTCGCCCCTGCGCAGCACGCGGACCGACGTGACAAGATTGCCGAGGAACTGCACCGTGCCGCCCATCCGTTCTAATAAAGGTCTGTCGTGCTTGTAGCGGGAGAGTGGATAAAACCAGACGGACAAGAGCGTGTCGGGGTGACCGGCGATGCGAAAATCCACGCCGGCTTCTTCATTTTTCCACGCCGGATTGGCGATAAAGCCGCCGGCGAAGCAGTAGCCGGGGTCCGTAGGAATGTCAGTGTCGATACGAGTACGCAAACGAGAAAGCGCATCCCGCATGCGATTGACTCCCGGCTTTTGTCTATCATCGCCAACATCGAGTTGAAACAAAAATCGTCGACCGTTAATCCAACGATAACCAGCTACGTTGATAACATCCGTACTATATTCTGCTTTCCAGGAAGCGAGGGTCCTCGTGCTTCCGTTCAGCTGAGCAGACTGAAGCAACATACTTCGTTTTGTATCTTTATGTTTTGCAGATCTGAGTGCCCACTCTCGCGTTCTCACCTCGTTTTCAAATGCTTCAGGCGTCATATCCATGACCGGCTCGATCGAGATGAAGTCGTACTTATAGTTGCCTCCGGTAAGGCTGGACCCAGCAGGCACGTCGATCAGGAAGCGTCCCATGCAAAAGGTGGATGTGGTCGAGGAAGGCGCGCCATTGGCGTTACGCGAAGTATTGTTGGGTAGCGCCGTGCAGGCACCGAGCGCCGCGCAGACGGCTGTCACGAGAGCGGAAGAGAGCGATCTATAAAACATCATGATGCCGGTGATGAGGTAATCGGATGAGACGAGATCGGGTTATTGCCCGCTGAAATTACCTGTCGTGGCAATCAGCGACGCGCCACACGTCGTTTTATGCCCTTCATAGGCGACCGCGACGCCATCGATGACGTGGTGCGGATCACCTTCAGCAATCGTGCAGACGGTGTGACCCGAGATGGGACAGCTGCACACGTCCCCGACGCGGGCGACGGGGATGCCGTCGACCGTAAAATGTTGGGCGCTTACGCTCACGACCTTGCCACCGTGTGACGTCGGGTCTCCAAGACAAATCACGTTACGCATCGCTTTACCCTTTGTCGTGGCCCGACGGCGCGTCGTCGGAGGCAGCCTTTGCGATTGCCTGCGTCGGGGCCACCTCATCCGCACGAGCGGGCGCCGCGTCGTAATCGACCAGTTTCCATACCGTCGCCGTACGATAAGACGGCCGCGCACCCTTGACCTTTTGCCACAAGGACGATTCGCCCAGCGTGGTCACCTGCGGCATCGTTTCGCCTTCCTTGAAATACTGACGCGCGCCGCCTTCGATCTCGCCGGCTTCGCTGGCTTGCCACCAACCCGTCTGCGGGCACGCGCGACCGGTTGCCGCGAGTTCCCCAAGCGGAAGGCGAGGTTCCGGGCCGACGTCACTCGTTTTTACCGAGTCGCTGGTAGGACGCAGGCGGAAGCTGTTGAGGATGTCGTCCCATAGTTTCATGGCCTGCTCGTCCGTAAGGCTTGTTTTTGTGGGTTACCCTTGAGATCCTGATTACCTGTCGATAATTCGATCTTAATTGCAGGGGTATCCGGGTACCGTCGCCCTGCGTTTCCCAGACAAATGCATGTCCCCGCATGCCGCCGCTACTGGGAGCAGACGCCAAATGCTCCTGTCCCTTATAGGGCCCGACCTTCCGATCGCCTTTGCGGAGTACGTGCACGGAGGTGGCTAAATTTCCGAGGAGTTGTGTCATGCCACCCATGCGCTCAAGCAGAGGCTTGTCGTGTTTATAACTCGAGAGTGGATAAAACCAGACGGAAACAATGGTATCAGGATGGTCGACTACGCGGAAATCTACGCCTGCCTCTTCATTCTTCCATTTCGCATTCGCGATAAAGCCACCCGCAAAACAATATCCGGGATCATTGGGAATTTCGGCTTCAGTGCGAGTACGTAGTTTGGAAAGCACCTCTTCCATATTACTCACTCCGATTTTTTGCTTATCGTCATCAACGCGATCCTCAAAAATAAATCTACTGCCGTTTATCCAGCGATAGCCGATGATTTTAACCTGAGCAGTACTTGCATCTGACTTCCATGAAGCAAATATTCTTGTATTTTTATCCGGTTGAACATATTGAAGCAACATGCTTTGCTTTGTACGTTCGTTTTTTGCAAATTTCAGATCCGACTCACGTTCTGCCACCGCTTTTTCAAACTCCGCAAATGCCATGGATTTCACAGGCTCGATTTCAAGAAAATCGTACTTATAGTTTCCTCCGGTGGTTTTGGAGCCAGCAGGCACGTCGATCAGGAAACGCCCCATGCAAAAAGTAGATATGGTTGCTAAAGATGCCGTATTCACGTTATTTTTTGACATGATGGATAACTCGGAGTGATTAGGTGTAGCCATACAAGCATTGAGCCCTACACAAAGGGCCGCAGCAACAGCAAAAGACAGGGAGGCGTGCTTTTTCATGCTTCGGGTAAATTTTGTTTTAGCCAACTAGAGCCTGCCATGATTTTTACAATGGAATACAGGGTGACTGACTGTGCAATTTTCGATTTATAAGAACCTTGATGATCGTAGCTCTCATGTCCTTTTCCCTTGCCTTCATGTCGAAATATCTGGATAACGTGTGGAGTGGGAGCAGACCCAGATTCGGCAGGCACCGTTCCGTCCCCAAGTCCTTGCGCCTTCTGAATTTCAAAGCTATGTTGGTTTTTTTCCTTGACGGATAATTGCACCGTGCCGTTGAAGTCATCATCCATCAGTAACGCCACCTTGATTTCGCCGTCGAAGGCCTGAGCGGTTTTCCAGTGCACCTCATTCCATGCCAATTGTTTGGGGTCAGCACCATAGTAAGCATAGGTGTTTGGATGATATTTATCCTCAATTAGATTTTGAAGCCGACGTGCCTCATCCATATTTCCAGAAAATTTTTTAAAGTCAGATTCTCGTGAACGCTCGCCAACGATCTCTTCTCCTTTTCGCCTGGCCTTTTCTCTTTCTTCCCTTCCCGCAGGATCAATCAATTCTTCTTTGACCAGCTTCCACCAGCTGGCACTATTATTCATATAAATATCCGCATAAGGATCCGCATCGCCGAGCAAGGTGTCGATCTCCTCCGGAATTCCTTGCATATTTACTTTGGTATAACTTGCACGCAGCCAGTGCCGCGTCCCTTTATCGGATTGCGTTTTATACTGAGAAGTGGGTAAGAGTTCCAATGGCCCCGGTGCATTGGCCATGACCGCCGTACATTCCGCTGCGTTCCGCCCCAAGAGGACTTGTTCGATCTTCTCGAAACCAGCCCGGATACGTTTATAGGTCGCGGGGGCGCCGATCGCAGGCATGACACCATGCACGATGCCGAGAATGCGATCCGTCGCGCCCGGCACTTGCGTACAAGCCCGCGCGACGAGGCCACCCATGCTGTGCGTGACGATAACGACCTTTTCGCAAGTCTTTCCCTTGCTGCGGTAATGAGCGGTAATGCGCTCGATTTCCTGAGCCAGCCTCTCCCCTGATTCCTTGTTACTGCGCAGCCAGTTGTACCCGACGCCGTGCACCGGATAAAGCACATCGGCAGCATCGCGCAGATGGGCTTCCTCCAATGGCGCGAACGGTTTCTGCGCGCCGAGCTTGGCGGCATCCTGCTGGTCCATGACCAGTGTTTTCCAGGTCGTGGTGAGTTTTTTCCCTTGGCTGGCCGGGTCGAAGATAAGTGCCAAGCTTCTTCTCGAGCAAGGAAAGAATCTCGGAATAACTTGCACCATATAGCTGTCCCCAACCCCGCCATTTGGCGCGCTCGGCGTCAGTGGCACCCGGCGCGATCGCCAGCAGAGCCTTGCTGGACTCGTCGGGATGAGCGGGACCGTTTTCGTCAACTTCGGTATTGTTCGGATCAAGCAGCTTTTGCCGGTCGGCGGCAGACTTGTTGAGATGCTTGAGTATCGTGACAATGCCTTCCCAGGTGCTCTCCGGCGGATACCATGCCGAGGCGTCCCTTTGTTTAACCTTGAGCCGCGTGCCCATGATGCCTGGCACGAACAGCACAGGCACGACAAGATCAGGCGTCGTCAAACACAACGCCCGGACTTTCAGATTGGTACCGGTCAGGACAGACTGCGCCGTATCGTTGCCATGTTCATCCCAGCCAGTGCCGACCAGGCGGGTGGCGGTATCGGTATCGGAATCGCTCATGCTTTACGCTTTCGTTACGCTTTCAAAAGGGTCAGGCGCGCGATCTTGAGCGCCATGTCTTGCGTCAGTTCGGTATGACCTTGATGATCGGTCACACCTTCGATCGTGCGGCCGGCGTACGTTGCAGCTCGATCCGGTAACGCTGGTTGGCGTGCGGACGGCCGCTGCCGCGGCGGGCGAGCACGAATTTTTCGTCCGTTTTCAACGTGCTGGTGGGAAGCTCCACACCCGGCGGCGTCCCGCCACCCGGCCCCACGTGCGCAAACGTCGACGACTTGATCGTATGCGCCCCACTGCTCTGCTGCGTGATGGCGCCGCCGCCGATATCCACCTGCGCACCCTGCGTGACGAAGCGCACCTTGGGTGCCTGCAGCACGATCTCGTCGGCGGCCGTCAGCACGATGCGCTTGGCCGACGTCACGTCGATGTCGTCGCCATGCGTCTGCAATTCGAGCTTGCCGCTGGCGGCGATCAGCTTGATGCCCAGGCGGTGCGCGAACAGGCTGATGCTTTCCGAGACGCGCGCGAGCAACCGTTTGCCGACGGAGAGCTGGGTATTGCCGACGCTGACCACGTCGACGTGCGTTTGCGCACCGAGCGCGATATTGTTCTGGCTCGCCAGCGCCATCCCGGCCGGCGCGGACAGCGCGACGACGGGTTGCCCGCCCCCGCTCGCACCGCCGCTGGCCGTGTTGCTGCCGGCCTCCCACTGCTTCAAGTGACCGAGTAATTGCTTGAGTTCCTGGTCGTCGGTGTCGTCGGCGTGATGCGTCGTCGACAGTTCCGATAGCTGCCGCTGGACACCTTGCAGCACCTCCATCAGGCCGGTCAGTTCGGCGCGATCCAGCTGCTTGCCGCCGGCGTGCGTGCGCGCGTCGGCACTGATCAGGACGCCCTTCGCGCCGCGCACGGCGACGGCATGGTCGCTGCGCAATTCGGCCCCTTCGCCGCGCGCCTCGCCTTTGCCGTCGCTGCGGGGATGCGTGAGCCAACCCAGGTTCAATTCGCTATGGCCGTGTTCCGAGGACAATTGCGCGTTGATTTCTCCCGGCGTATCGTCCAGCCGCAGCTGGTTGTAGCGGGTGCCCTGCACTTCCTTGCTCTTGATGCCGGCGAGGTATTTATTACCGGGCAGTGTGCCGGTATGGGTGAACGATGGCGGCGGCGCCGTGCCGCCATATACCTGTGCCACGATGATGGGTTTATCCGGATCGCCACCCAGGAAATCGACGATGACTTCGTCGCCCACGCGGGGCAGCGTGATGGTGCCCCATTGATTGCTGGCCCACGTGCTGGCGACGCGGATCCAGGCGGAGTCACGCTCGCTGTCGCTGGCGCCGGCGTCCTGCGCATGGCCGTGGTCGTCCGGTCGGGTGCCGGGAAAGCGCACCTTAACCCGGCCATGTTCGTCGCAATGGACTTCCTCGCCCGCCGGCCCGACCACGCGCGCGCTTTGCAGCCGTGGACGCGGCAAGTCGGTGCGCGGATCGAAAGCCGGCACGATGGGAATACCGCGCCGTACGCACGAAAAGCGATTCGTATAACGCACGCCCCGTTCCCCGCTGGCTTGACGCAGCGCGTTATCGAATAAAGCGTCATCCCAGCGGTTCAGTGCGAACAGGCGTTGCGCCTGGTCGTCGACGGTCTTGGGCAGATTGTTTTCTGCATCGACTTCCAGCCGCGTCACGATGAATTGCCGCTCATTCTCGGGGTGCGTGTCGATGTCCGGATGGTCCGTCAAGGCGACCCATTCCCCGACGCACAAGGCGCGCACGCTTCCCTCGCCATAAAAGCATTTGGATTCGTATTCGTGGCGCTTCATGCGCAATTCGCCGAGCTTGCGATAATCGTCGCCGTCCTCGCCCGCATGCGGCATGTCGATCAGGTAGTCGTCGAGGCTGGCCGCGAACTGGTTCCCCGTCGTCCCCTGGTCGATGCGGGACGATGTATTGCTCGTCATCGGACGGGACTGCAGATAATCCCAACTCTGGCGTGAAACATTGCCCGGCTTGAGCGTGCGTACGGCACTCCACGTGATGACGGTATCGCTTTGTTCCGTGCCGTCGTCGCGGTGATAGCGCACCGTGCCGGCGGCATTTTGCGGCAGCGTGATGGGCCAGCCTGGCCATGGCCAGGCATGGGCAGTGGCCATGATCAACAGTCCATCACCACCACCTGAGCCAGCACTGTGGTGCCTGTAATTTTTTTTAGCCAGAAGGCAGTGAGCCACCAGCCTGGCCAGCAACATTTCTAAATTTCCAAAAAAAAAAAATTTATATATATAAAAATTAGTTTAAAATTAATTTTAATTTAATTAGTAATTTTAATTTCAATTTAGTAGTTTTTTTTTTTTGATAGTGCCATTGAATGGACCTGGTGATCATCAACATCAATTTCTCCAGCACTGTAGACAATTTTTAATATGGTGGTGGCCTGCCTCAAGCCTGCCAGCCTGGCCGCCTGGCTGGCCGGCCATCCGGCTGACAGCAGCACCGCGCCTGGAGCCACGGTGAGGTCTCCAGCAAAAAAAAAAAAACATCGGCAGAGAGAGAGAGAGAGAGCAGACAGACAGAGAGAGAGAGGCAGAGCCATCTGGCTAATTTTTTTTTTTTTTTTTTTTTTAGTAGAGACGGGGTTTCACCACGGGCTGCAGCCTCCGCCTGATCCCGCACCCGCGCCCGGCCAGCCTGGGCCAGTAACCCCCCAGGGGCC
>NZ_CDRNIL010000034.1:0-2205 GCF_977014125.1 Massilia phosphatilytica | reverse complement strand
GCTGACCATCATGTCCGCCATCGCGTTCGGCATCCCGGTGCAGTTCGGCAGCGCCCACATCGAGGGCATCAGCCAGCTGCAGGCCGTCGACCTGCGCTACGCCGAGCAACTGGGCTACCGCATCAAGCTCCTGGGCATCACCCGCCGCACGACGGTGGACGGCAAGGAAGGCATCGAACTGCGCGTGCACCCGACCCTCGTGCCGGGCGCGCGCCTGATCGCGAACGTCGAGGGCGCGATGAACGCCGTGCTCGTGCAGGCCGACGCCGTGGGCGCCACGCTGTACTACGGCAAGGGCGCCGGCGCCGAGCCGACCGCATCCGCCGTGATCGCCGACCTGATCGACGTGACCCGCCTGGCGACGGCCGACCCGTACTCGCGCGTGCCGCACCTGGCGTTCCAGCCGACCGAACTGGCCGACGTGCCGATCCTGCCGATGGAAGACATCCGCACCAGCTACTACCTGCGCGTGACCGTGCAGGACCAGCTGGGCGTGATGGCCGACCTGACCCGCATCCTGGCCGAAGCCGGCATCTCGATCGACGCCGTGCTGCAGAAGGAGCCGGGCGAGAAGGCGCGCACGGATATCGTCATCATCACCCACCAGACCCGCGAAAAATACGTCAACGCCGCGATCGACAAGATCGAGCACCTGGCCACGACCGTGGGCAAGGTGGTGCGCATCCGCCTGGAAAGCCTGGGCTGATGGTCATGCCGGGCGCTCGCGTCCGGCCGGATACGTGACGAAGCCGTCCACCGTGCGAACGGTGGGCGGCTTCGTTGTTTTCAATTTTCAATACAGCTGCTCGACCTTCAGTCCCTTTGCTCGCAACAAGGCCGGTACGCTGTCATTGCCGATCAAATGCATGAGTCCCACTGCCGCCATCGTATGGTTTTCACGCGTCAGCAAGCCGTCGAGTTTGTCGGCCATCGGCCCGTTGCGTTCGGTCAGGAAGCGGCGCTGCATGATCTGCGACGACAGCCGCTGGTCCGTCTCATATTTGAGCGCCAGCGCGTCGAGCGTAGCGTGATCGGCCTTGGCCCAGCCGTCGGTCATGGACCGCACGTCCTGCTGCGCTTCGCCCGAATCGAGCGAAGCAAGGGTTTCATCCAGTATCGTCCACTGGTCGGCAACGGGCAGGTGGTCGAGCAGGTCGAGTTGGCTCTCGGCCGTCTCCAGGCCGATGACCTTGATGTTCTCGCTGTGTGCCAGTTTGGCCAGGTACGCGTCGACGGCCAGGTCGGGCCGATAACCGAGCTTGGCGTATTCGACCGTTGCCAGCGTGATGATCAGCATCCACGGCTTGAACTGCGTGGCCAGTGTCGCTGGCGCGCCGAGCGCCTCCAGCCGGCGTGTCAGGCGCGGTCCGAGCGCGGGCGGCATGGCGGCGACGATGGCGGGCGTGGTGGCTGCGGCGCGCCGCATCATCGCGGCCAACTCCGCAGTCTGTACGGTCGGATCGAACTCCAGTGCCAGCGTGGAGGAAGCGGCCAGGGCCTTGGTCACGCTGTCGTCGAGCGGGAAGAATTCGGGCAATCCCATGTGGATGGTGCCGAACAGAACCATCGTATGGCCATGGCCACTAACCTTGAACAGCGCGCCGCGCTCGACCGCCCAGGCCGGGCCGGCCAGCAGACTGAACGCAGCAAGAAGAATGAGAATGATCCGGCGAGCCATCAGCGTTTCCTTGACTAAGAGTTAGCCGGCCGAATTTTATCCATTCATCGCCCCCGCAGCTATTTAATTTTGACATCTTTTTCGCGCGACTCCTTGTCGTGACAGAGCGTGATTTTTTGGCTCGTGCAACGTGCTACGCTTGGGGAGCGGCTGGGTTCGGCCAGAAGCGGACGGCTGCTGGATCGATCGCAGAAAAGGAAGTGTTATGAAATACTTTGTCGGTTTTGGTCTTGGAACGGCACTGGGCACTCTGCTTGTCACGGGCTTTTTCAGCGACGCCCACCAATTCGACTGGGGGCGCCCATTGTTTGTCGGTTCGTTTAGTGGCCTGGCAGCGGCCGGCTTGTCCTTGCTTACCCGGAAAAAGAAAGGTTCTACGCGGTTGCTGGGGGAAGATGGGATTGACGATCTGAGCAGATAGTGGTGGCGGTGGTTTGGAATTGGTAGATTGATAGTCGCCAAACAAGTCAATCAACCAAACCACCGCCATGCTCAATGCTATGTCGTCTGTTCCGTTTTGGGAAGGC
>NZ_CDRNIL010000033.1:0-3924 GCF_977014125.1 Massilia phosphatilytica | reverse complement strand
TACGATGCGATGTGTCCGGTGCCGGGGAATTTTTATATTGTGCGAAGTTGTGCGTGGTGCCGCGCCGCGGATCGCCGGCGTGAGCCCTGCCCTGAGGCGTGCCCTGGCGGCGCGAGCCGTTCCAGAAGTGTGTCCCGAGGCGTGCCGCGAAGGCGCTTGCTGCGGCGCCTACAACGACTCATCGTTACCGGCTGCAACTCCCGCCTCGCGTGATCCGAACACATGGATCACGTCCTCGGCGCCCCGCATGCTCTTCAGTCACGATTCCATACCGGCCTGCGGATCGCCGCGGCTGTCGTCGGCCTGACGGGCCTGACGTACCACTTCGCCGACCTGCCGACGGCGACGGCGGTGGCGATCGGCGCGGCCACCACACGACGGCACCTGCCGAGTCCGTTGCGCCACAAGTTCAAATGAGATGCTGGCGGGCGTGCTGACGCGCTCGCTGGTGGCGCGGCCCTGGTCAGCCCGTGTTCGCCCGTGACTGGCCACGCAGTCCTCGCGGCCTTTCTGGCCAGCATGATGACGGCGTACGGCAGGAAGCGCGATGCCGCTGCAGTTCGTTTCGCCTGTTCGCTGATGGACGCTGTCGAGCGGCGCGGCCGCTCACCAGCCGCTGCAGGCGTTGCGGCATGGGGCGCCGTCTTTTTGCCCGCGCCGCCCGCAAAAACAGCGCCCCATGCCGCAACGCCTGCAGCGGCGCGACGGCCGCGCCGCTCGACAGCATCATCACGAACAGGGCGACGAACTGCAGCGGCATCGCCTTCCTGCCGTACGCCGTCATCATGCTGGCCAGAAAAGCCACGAGGACGATGACGGTGCGTAGCAGCCATTGCACGGGCGAACACAGGCTGACCAGCAGCGCCACCAGCGAGCACGTCAGCACGCCCGCCAGCATCTCGTTGAACTTGTGGCGCAACGGACTCGGCAGGTCCATCATGCTGGTGCACAGCGCGCCGATCGCCACCGCCATCGCGGTCGGCAGGTCGGCGAAGTGGTACGTCAGGCCCGTCAGGCCGACGACGCCGGCGGCGATCCGCAGGCCGGTATAGAAATAGTGACTGAAGAAGAGCGTGCGGGGCGCGAGGACGTAATGCATGTGTTCGGATCACGCGAGGCGGGTGCGGCCGGTAACGATGAGTCCATTATAGCGCCGCAGCAAGCGCCTTCGCGGCACGCCTCGGGACGCGCTTCTGGGAACGGCTCAGGGCACGGCTCAGGGCACGCCTCGGGCAGGGCTCGCGCCAGGGCGATCCGCCGGCGCCGCACCGCGCCGCAACCAGCTTTCGCGGCAATATAAAAATTCCCCGCGCGGACACATCGCCACATCGATGCCTTCGCACAACAGACCGTCGAGGGCGACGGTATTGCCGAGCTTGACCATCATGCCCGTCTGCTCGAGGATGATTTGACGGACAGGGAAGGCGACCCGGTAGCTGTGTCCGATCGCATGATGCATGGTCGGGGGAAAGGTCAATCCGCAATTCCTCCCTTTTTCATCGAGGTTGTGCCGGAGCTCCTCGATCGGTTTGATGGCGACCCATTCGTCCTGCCGCAAATCCAGGCCGCCTCTGCTCTTCGGGCCGGGAACGCCGATGAGCTGGTCCTGCTTCCCGCCGCCCGCCCGCCGCCACAAGGTGCGGAACAGGATGCGGACGAAGTCGGAGAGCGCCAGCTCGCGCGCCAGGATTTCGCGGAGCAGGGGACGGACGTCCCAGCGATGCAGGGCGGTCGTCGCCGATTTGAGCGCCGTGGACTGGCACACATAGCGCTCGCCGTCGCGCGTGGGCAGGCGCCGCAGCCGCGCCGCCGCGGCGGCATCGTGCGCCGGCCATCCGGCTTCGGCCAGGGCGCCGGGGAGCGCCTCGGCCGGCGCGAGCCAGTCGCGTTTCCAGAACAGCAGGCAGGCACGATGGCACTGGTCGTGAAAACCGCCGTCGCAGCGGGCGTCCTGGAGAAAAACGGCGTCTTTCATTTCGCGAAAGCCATGGCCGACGACACACGTCCGGCGCGCGCTGCGATGCACGCGGATGCAGGAGCCGCAATACGCCACCATTTCGGGCATGAACGGCAGGCCGTCGAGTTTTCCATCCTCATCCAATGTCTCGAGAATTTCACTCGGACTTTTGACTCTCATGAGCCGCGCTCGCGGCGGGCGCCAGGTTTCACGCTTCATGTCGACCTCTCGATCCGGGTCTCAGGCTTGACCCGTCCAATGTCAGGGTGGGGACGGCAGGGGGCTCGATGAGCCTGGAATGGGCCGGCGGCGTATCACTGCTGCCAATGCGTGGGCATGCAAGATGCATCAAGTATCGGGAGGGATGGCCCGTAAAGGATTGCGGAAGCTCAATCGGAAACGGGGCGCCGGTTGCGCACGGTCGCGGCGCCGCGTTTGCGTTCGTGATAGGGAGAGGGCAGGCGTTCGGTTTGCAGGTTACGCGTACTGCGCCTGGACGCGCGGCAGCGGCACGCGGGGCGGCGCTTGGCCCTCGTGTGTACCTGTGCCGTGGCGAGGCCGGCATTGCATGTGCTGAATGGTAAGCGGCGCTTTGGAAGTTTTAAGCCAGAAATAAGCGAGTGGATAGAAAAGGTGAGATTTGCCGATATCCAGCTTGGTTATTGTGGCGTTGTCTGGACAAAGCATTGCTCGTCGCAATAAGCGCTTGTCGGGCACGACCTGCCGACACCACTGTTGGCACTTGTTTCAATATGCGCGAAGAGTGCGCCGCGTTGGGCCGCTCGATTTTCCCAGGACAGATACGATGCAAAAAATTTTCGCCGCTTTCATGCTGGTTGCGGTCACGTGCGCGAGCGGCCCGCTGCGGGCGGCTACCGATCCGGTGATCGTCCCGCCCATGGTGACGGTCCCGGGCGGCCAGTTCTCGATGGGCAGTACCGCCGACCCGACCTACGCCAATTATCCGGCGTCGGTGCCTGTACACCAGGTCCAGGTCAGGACGTTCAAGCTGTCCAAGTATGAAACGACGGTCAAGCAGTTTCGCCAGTTCGTCGACGCCACCGGCTATCAGATGGGCACCGATTGCTGGAAACTGGCGGCCAATGACTGGGGCATGGAATACGGACAGCTCAGCTGGGACTCGCAGGCCAACGCCGCCACCGAGTATCACCCGGTCATGTGCGTGAGCTGGAACGATGCCCACGCTTATCTCGAATGGCTCTCCAGGAGACGGGCCATCCCTCCCGATACTTGATGCATCTTGCATGCCCACGCATTGGCAGCAGCCAGACGCCGCCGGCCCATTCCAGGCTCATCGAGCCCCCTGCCGTCCCCACCCTGACATTGGACGGGTCAAGCCTGAGACCCGGATCGAGAGGTCGACATGAAGCGTGAAACCTGGCGCCCGCCGCGAGCGCGGCTCATGAGAGTCAAAAGTCCGAGTGAAATTCTCGAGACATTGGATGAGGATGGGAAAACTCGACGGCCTGCCGTTCATGCCCGAAATGGTGGCGTATTGCGGCTCCTGCATACCGCGTGCATCGCAGCGCGCGCCGGACGTGTGTCGTCGGCCATGGCTTTCGCGAAATGAAGGACGCCCGTTCTTCTCCAGGACGCCCGCTGCGACGGCGGTTTTCACGACCAGTGCCATCGTGCCTGCCTGCTGTTCTGGAAACGCGACTGGCTCGCGCCGGCCGAGGCGCTCCCCGGCGCCCTGGCCGAAGCCGGATGGCCGGCGCACGATGCCGCCGCGGCGGCGCGGCTGCGGCGCCTGCCCACGCGCGACGGCGAGCGCTATGTGTGCCAGTCCACGGCGCTCAAATCGGCGACGACCGCCCTGCATCGCTGGGACGTCCGTCCCCTGCTCCGCGAAATCCTGGCGCGCGAGCTGGCGCTCTCCGACTTCGTCCCAGCATCAGGTGCTGGATCATCCAACTAACTCCTCCGTTTTAACCTTAGCAATGCAT
>NZ_CDRNIL010000032.1:0-15194 GCF_977014125.1 Massilia phosphatilytica | reverse complement strand
GCCTTCGGTGGCCGCGCCGACCTGATGCAAAATGGCGCCGATCGGCCCCGCTCACCAGGCCGGCACGCTGTCCGGCAACCGGTCGCCGGCGGGCATGACGACCCTGCAACTGATCCAGGAACCGGGCTTCTACGCTACCTCACCGCGCAGACGGCGAAGCTGGTCGACGGCCGTCCGCCTCGGCGAGGCGAGCGGGCATTGCGCGGATGCCGTCGGCGGCATGTTCGGCATGATTTCGCGGACACGATCCCGTCCACCTACGGCCAGATGATGGCGGGCGACAAGGAGCGCTTCAACCCGCTTCTTCCACGGCATGGCTCGGACGAGGGCGTGTACTTGGCCCGGCCATGTTCGAGGCCGGCTTCGTGTCGGCGGCGCACGACGATGGCGTGAGTCGCCCGCATCGCGTAGGGTGGTCCGCTGTCACGTGTGAACCGTTGGCGTCAAGTCGGCGTTACGTTCAAGGTAGCGCACCCGGCGTTGCCGCCACGACAGCGCACACGTTCCGCGTGGCGAGCGTGCTCACCCTGCACATCCCGGCGCGGCCCCCTGCGGCCGCGCCCCGTTTGGCATCGCGCCAGGCCACACATGCCTTCAAGCTTTTCCGCCGCCTCACCGACAACGCCACCCTGAAATCGCTCGGCCCGGCCTGATCACCGGCGCCGCGGACGACGATCCGTCCCGGCATCGCCACCTACTCGCAGGCCGGCGCGCAATTCGGCTTCAACACGGTGTGCGGGTCTCGTCGCTGAGGACCCGTTCATCGTCGGCATCCGGCTCGATTCGGCTGCGTACGGGGCGCCTGGGCTGGCGGCCGACGTCCGCCGCGCGTACTCTCCCGGCTGCTGTCGAACGTCGGCAGGTTGTCGAAGTCCTGGCCGCGCTCGACGGCTTGCGTGTGCACCCAGAACGAGGCGTGGCCCGTGCGGTTCACGAGGTTGCTCTTGCGGCGGATCCAGTCGGCGTTGTTCGGGCTCGTGCCGGCCATCGCATGGAAGAACAGCGGATTGCGGTTGACGGTGACGTCGATCGTGACGGCGACCTTGTCGGCCTTGGCCTGCTCGACGATCCGGTTGCCGATGGCGAGCGCGGCGTCGTTGTCGAAGGACGTGAATTGCAGCGCCTGCTCCTGGCGCGTGATCGTGGCGAGCGGGACGGTTTTCTTTTCCATGCGGGTTCCTGGCGGGTTGACCGATGCGGCGCGGTCCGGCGCCCCGGTCGAGGGCAACGCGACGGCGAACAGACCCGCGGCGGCCAGCGCGGCGCAGGAAAATCGAACGGGATGAACAGCCATGCGTCGTGCCTCTTCCGGTTTTGTTATCCGGGCAAGTATAACCGGAGCGCCGCGCTTATTGCTTCAGGTTCAGGAACAGATTCGCCGCGAACGCGAGGATGGCCAGCGCGCCGATGATTTCCGAGACCGCGAGCAGGGGCGCGATACCGACATGGCCCAGCAGCAGCATGGAGAGCGCGCCCATCATGACGGGCAGCGCCAGGTTCAGCAGCCAGAAATGCAGGCGCGCCAGGCGGCTTTCGCCCGCTTTGGGAAACACGCTGTAGATCAGGCCGGCCAGCGCCATCGTCGTCCAGCCCAGCAGGTTGATGTGGGCGTGGACGGGACGCAGCGTGAAATTCTGGCTGGCGCCCATCGCGATGCCGAGCGAAATGCCGACGATGAGGTAGACGACGGCCAGCTTGAGCCAGATGATGCCGGCGCGCGAGAACTGCGGTTGCGGGAGGGAAGAAACGGTCGTGGTTTGCATGATGCGGCTCCTGGGCGGTGTGTGCATTGAGGAGCGCATCGTATGCCGCGGGGCCGCGCGGGTGCAGCCCCACGCGTGGGGGATCACAGCGTCGCGAACATCGCGACGACCGCCACCAGCATGATCGCCACGCCGGCCCAGCCGATGACGGTGTGGCGCGTCGACAGGGTGTAGCTGCCCATGATCTTGCGGTTATGCGCAAGCAGCATCATGACGGCCATGATCGGCACGGCGATGACGCCGTTGATCTGCGCGGACAGCACGAGCGCCTCGATCGGGTGGATCGGGGCAAAGTCGAGCAGCACGCCGCCCAGGGTCGCGAGGGCGATGAGGCCGTAGAACTCGCGCGCCTCCACGACTTTCAGATCCATGCCGTTGCGCCAGCGGAAGCTCTCGGTGACGGCGTAGGCGGCCGAGCCGGCCAGTACGGGCACGGCCAGCATGCCCGTGCCGATGATGCCCAGCGCGAATGCGAAGAACGCGAATTCGCCCGCCACCGGACGCAGCGCCTCGGCCGCCTGGCTCGAGGACTGGATGTCCGTGATGCCGTGCGCGCCGAGCGTGACGGCCGTCGTCAGCATGATGAAGAAGGCGACGATGTTGGAAAAGCCCATGCCGATCAGCGTGTCGGACTTGATGCGCTTGAGCTTGGGCGGCGGCGTCGCGCGGGCGCGTGCGCAGGGCGCGCGTGTGGTGGTCGTTGCGGATTTCTTCGACTTCCTGCGACGCTTGCCAGAAGAACAGATACGGACTGATCGTCGTGCCGAACACGGCGACGATGAGCGCGACGGAATCCTTCGTGAACGTGAAATGCGGCCACACCGTGCGCGCGAACACTTCGGTCCATGGCATGTGCACCGCGAATGCCGTCGCGACATAGGCCAGCAGCCCCAGCGTCAGCCATTTCAGGTAGCGCACGTACGTGGCGTACGGCAGGAACACCTGCAGCAGCAGGCATACCAGGCCAAAGCCGAGCGCATACGGCAGGCCGGACGCCGCGCCGGTCACGAGGCGCAGCGCTTCGCCCATCGCGGCGATGTCGGCCGCGATGTTGATCACGTTGGCGACGAGCAGCAGGGTGACGATCACGTACAGCAGCCAGGGAGAGTACGCGCGGCGGATGTTGGCCGCCAGCCCGCGCCCCGTCACGCGGCCGATGCGGGCCGACACGAGCTGGATGCCGACCATGAACGGGTAGGTCAGCACGAGCGTCCACAGCGTGTTGAAGCCGAATTGCGCGCCGGCCTGCGAGTAGGTGGCGATGCCGGACGGATCGTCGTCCGCGGCGCCGGTGATCAGGCCGGGGCCGAGCGATTTCAGGGTGGCGTTGTCGGTGAGGCGGCGGAAAAGCTTGAACGGCATGTGTGGCCTGGCGCGATGAAAACGGGCGCGCGGCCGCAGGGGGCCGCGCCGGATGTAGGGTGGTCGCACTGTGCCCACGCGGAACGTGTGCGTCGTGGCGGCAACGCCGGGTGCGCTACCTTGAACGTAACGCCGACTTGACGCCAACGTCACGCGTGGGCACGGGGTGCCCACCCTACGCGATGCGGGCAAAGACCCGGCGGGCCGCCTCGACGGTTTCGTTGATCACGCCATCGTCGTGCGCCGCCGACACGAAGCCGGCCTCGAACATGGCCGGGGCAAAGTACACGCCCTCGTCCAGCATGCCGTGGAAGAAGCGGTTGAAGCGCTCCTTGTCGCCCGCCATCATCTGGCCGTAGGTGGACGGGATCGTGTCCGCGAAATACATGCCGAACATGCCGCCGACGGCATCCGCGCAGAACGCGATGCCCGCTTGCCTGGCCGAGGCGGACAGGCCGTCGACCAGCTTCGCCGTCTGCGCGGTGAGGTGTTCGTAGAAGCCCGGTTCCTGGATCAGTTGCAGGGTCGTCATGCCCGCGGCGACGGCGACCGGGTTGCCGGACAGCGTGCCGGCCTGGTAGACGGGGCCGATCGGCGCCATTTTCTGCATCAGGTCGGCGCGGCCGCCGAAGGCAGCCACGGGCATGCCGCCGCCGATGACCTTGCCCAGCGCCGTCAGGTCCGGCGTGATGCCGTACAGTCCCTGCGCGCCCCCGAGGCCGACGCGGAAGCCCGACATCACCTCGTCGAAGATCAGGACCGTGCCGTATTCGGTGCACAGTTCGCGCATGCGGTGCAGGAATTCCGGCGTCGCGCGGATCAGGTTCATGTTGCCGGCCACGGCTTCCACGATCACGCAGGCGATGGTGTCGCCCATCGACTGGAACGCGTCTTCCAGACTGCGGGATGTTGTTGTAGTCGAGGACGAGCGTGTGCTTGACGAAGTCTTCCGGTACGCCGGCCGACGTCGGGTTGCCGAACGTCAGCAAGCCGGAGCCGGCCTTCACGAGCAGGGAATCGGCGTGGCCGTGGTAGCAGCCTTCGAACTTGACGATCTTGTCGCGGCCGGTGGCGCGCGCCAGGCGCAGCGCGCTCATCGTCGCTTCCGTGCCGGACGAGACGAGGCGCACCTGCTCGATCGACGGCACGAGGCGGCAGATTTCCTCGGCGATCTCGATTTCGCCCTCGGTCGGCGCGCCGAACGACAGGCCGCGCGCGGCCGCGTCCTGCACGGCTTTCACGACCTTCGGATGGGTGTGGCCGACGATGGCCGGGCCCCAGGAGCCGATGTAGTCGATGTAGCGCTTGCCGTCCGCATCCCAGAAATACGGCCCTTCGGCGCGGGTGATGAAGCGCGGCGTGCCGCCGACGGAGCGGAAGGCGCGCACGGGCGAGTTCACGCCGCCCGGCGTGGTTCTGCTGGGCGCGGGCGAACAGGATGTCGTTCCGGGAGGTGGTGTTCGGGGTTGCGGTCATAGTGTTCTTGGATTTAGCAGGCCGCGCCGGGGGCGCGGAAGATCTTGTTCGGAATCAGCCGGCCCATGCCGAAGCGGCAGGCGTGGACGAGGGCGCCGGTGACGTAGTCCTGGGCGCCCGCGAGGGCTTCCTGGGCACCGGCGCCGCGCGCCATGCGTGCCGCCAGCGCGGCCGACAGCGTGTTGCCGGCGCCGACGAACGGGCCGGGCAGCAGTTGCGCCCAGGGCAGGGCGATGGCCAGGCCGTCCGGGTCGTACAGTTCATTGCAGCGGGTGCCGTCGCCGCCGCCGGTGCCCGTCACGAGCACGTGGCCGCAGCCGATGCCCGTCAGGTCCGCCGCGTCCTCGGCGACGGTGGCCGAGCTGGCCGGGTCGCGCCAGCAGTCGGCGAAGCGCGCCAGTTCCGGCTGCGACAGCATGAGCACGCTGGCCTGCGGCACGAGCAGTTGATGGATGAGCGTCATCATGTCGTCGTCGCGCGTGCCGCAATCGGGCAGCGAGGACGTGAACGGATCGAGCACGAGCGGCACGTCGGCGTAGTCGGACACGATCTCCGCGATCGCGGCGATCTGTTCCAGGCTGGCCATCGTCCCGATCTTGATGGCGGACACCGGCATGTCCTCGAGGAGCATGCGCGCCTGTTCGACGACGAATGAATGGTCGGTGGGCTGGATGTCGTCGACGCGCGCGGAATCGGCCACGAGCAGGCCGGTCACGACCGACAGGGCGTGGCAGCCATGCATGGCGAAGACGGTCACGTCGGACTGGATGCCCAGCGCCCCGACAGGATCGGAGGGGCCGAACGTGAGGATGAGTGGAGACTGTTGGTTTTGCACAGCGTGTTAGATTAAGATACCTCGCCCCCCATTTTATCTGATGGGGACCGATAGGCTAACACTGAACTGAAAAGAGGAATCGAACGTGAGTACTGAAACACAGGTGTATCAGACCTGGATGTGCCTGATCTGCGGCTGGGTCTACGACGAAGCCGCCGGCGCCCCGGACGACGGCATTGCACCGGGCACCCGCTGGGCCGACGTGCCCATGAACTGGACGTGCCCGGAATGCGGCGCGCGCAAGGACGATTTCGAGATGACCGCGATCTGAGCGCGATCCGGCCGATTCGTTTGCCGTTTGATTAACAAGCGGTGACGTCTCGCCAATCTTTCATGTCATCCATTCAATGAAGCGCGTGTCGGTGAGTTGACGCATTGCAACACTTCATGCACAAGGCCCAGACCCTATGCTATCTTGCGGGTTCATGCTGAAGTGAAACGAATATGACGACGCAACCGACAGGCTTGACGATCATGGTGATCGACGACAGCAACACGATCCGTCGGTCCGCCGAGATTTTCCTGACCCAGGCCGGCTACCGGGTGGTGCTGGCCGAGGATGGCTTCGACGCGCTGGCCAAGATCAACGACCACCAGCCCGCGCTGGTGTTCTGCGACATCCTGATGCCGCGCCTCGACGGCTACCAGACCTGCGCGCTGATCAAGAAGAGCGCGAAATTCCATGCCACGCCAGTCGTCATGCTGTCGTCCAAGGACGGCCTGTTCGACCGCGCGCGCGGCGCGATGGTGGGCTCGAGCGCCTACCTGACCAAACCTTTTTCCAAAGACAGCCTGCTGGCGGCCGTGCGCGACCATGCGCAAGGCGGCGCCGGCAGCGCCTGAACCCAACGATGCGGAGCCCACCGTGGCCATACAAAAAATCCTGATCGTCGACGATTCGCCGACCGAACGCTATTACCTGACCGACATCCTCGTGCGCAACGGCTTCACGGTGACGACCGCCGACAACGGCGAGGAGGCGCTGGCCAAGATCCGCGCCGACCGTCCGGAGCTGATCCTGATGGACGTCGTGATGCCCGGCGCGAACGGCTTCCAGGTGACGCGCTCGATCGCGCGCGATCCGGAACTGGCGTCCGTCCCCGTCATCATCTGCAGCAGCAAGAACCAGGAAACCGACCGCATCTGGGGCATGCGCCAGGGCGCGAAGGATTATTTCGTCAAGCCGGTCGACCCGGTCCGGCTCCTGGCCACGATCGCCACGCTCGGCGCCTGACATGGACGCCAGCGACGCCGGCGGACAGAAAGGCGCGGCACGGCGCGCCCGCCTGCGCCAGTACCAGGAACAGCTGCTCGAGCGCATGCAGGCCGCGCGCACGAGCAGCGGCGCGCGCGCGCACCAGCTGGGCGTGGAGATCGGCGGCGTGCGCTACCTGCTGGACCTCGTCGAAGCCGGCGAGATCGTGCCGCTGCCGCCGCTGGCCGCCGTGCCGCTCACGCAGCCGTGGTATCTCGGCCTCGCGAACGTCCGCGGCAGCCTGCTGGGCGTCGTCGACCTGGCGCGCTACCTCGAGCCGGATGGCGCGCCGAACGCGCTGCCGGGCGCCGGCGCGCGCCTCGTGACGTTCGCGCCGAGCCTCGGATTCCCGTGCGCCCTGCTGGTCGGGCGCGTCGTGGGCCTGCGCCACGCGGCCGATATGGAACCTGCCGGCGGCGGCCTGCGCGACGCCGAAGGACAGGCATGGACGCCGCTGTCGCTGGCCGCCCTCGCGCGCGAGGAACGCTTCCTGCAGGTCGCACGCTAAACAATACAACAGGTTTTGCACTGGAGCTGGAATGGGATTCGCATCCAAACTGTCGATGAATTTCTTCCCCAAGAACGGGGGCGGCGACGCGCAGGCGCGCACGGAGGAAACCGGCACCGTGCTGGCGTCGCCGGACACGCAGTTCGGCGTCGGCACGCTGCCGGCGGTCCCGCCTCCGATCCCGGCGGGCCCCGTCAGCGGCACCGCGGCGACGGGTTCCGCGGACGACGCCGCGCTGCGCCTCGGCCTGCCCGTCCGGCGCAAGCCGCGCGCAGCGGCCGATGCGGCCGCCGCGGCGGACGACGATGACCTCAGCCTGCCGCTGATCGGCCACCTGTCGCTGCCGCGCCAGTTGCGCATCCTGCTCGTCGCCATCGCCATCGGCATCCTCCTCACCCTGCTGGCGCTGTGGCGCAACGCCGGCAGCGGCGCGATCGCCAGCAGCCAGACCCAGATCGCCAGCGAAGCGCTGATGCACTCGCAGCGCGTCGGCAAGGCCGCGCCGAATGCGATGCAGGGCGTGCCGGACGCCTTCACGCAGCTGCAGGACAGCCGCATCGCCCTGTCGCGCGACCTCGACCTGCTGGCCCGGGGCGGCGATTTCAACGGCAATGCGATCCCCGCATCGACGGGCGACCTGGCGTCGCAGACTTGGCGGCGGTGCGCAAGAAGTGGAACGTGTCCAATGCGGCGGCAACCAGCATCCTCAAGATGAAGCCGGAGCTCGTCGCCTTCGACAAGAACCTCAAGCAGCTCGACATCCTGGCGCCGGACATGCTGGCGCTGACGGAATCGGTCCTCACCGAGCGCACGGCGCGCGGCGGCAGCGCGCCGCGAACTGGCGGCGCTGGGCCGCATGATGATGCTGACGCAGCGCCTGTCGCGCAGCGCCAGCGAATTCCTGACGTCGGGCGGCATCCGTCCCGAGACCGCGTTCCAGATGGGCCACGACACGACGACCTTCCGCGCCACCGTCGACGGCCTCCTGAACGGCAGCGCCGCGCTGGGCCTGACGCCGTTGCGCGACCCGGACCTGCGGAGCAAGCTGGAAGAGGTGCAATCGAAATTCGACATCTGCCAGAAGCTGATCTCGACCTTCCTCGACAAACTGTCCGACATGACGGCCGCCAAGGCCGCCGAGCAGTCGATCTACCGCGACAACGAGGCGCTGCGCCGCCAGCTGACCGACCTGCAGGCGTCGTACCGGATGGGCGAAGGCAGCACGGGCGGCTGGTTCTGGCTGCTCGTGGCGGCGTCGATCTTCACCCTCGTCACGGCGGGCAGCATCTCGCGCGTGATGCTGCAGGATTCGCGCAACCGCACCCGCGGCGCCGACGCGCGCCGCCAGGAAGCGGACGCGATGCGCCTGCTGGCCCAGGCCAAGGAAGAGGAAGCCAAGGCGACCAACGACCAGAACCAGGCCGCGATCCTGCGCCTGATGAACGAACTGCAGGAGGTGGCGGACGGCGACCTGACCGTGTACGCCACCGTGTCGGAAGACATCACGGGCGCCATCGCCGACTCGGTCAACTACACGGTCGAGGAATTGCGCGGCCTCGTCGTGCGCGTGATCGCCACGGCGGAAAAGGTGACGCAGGCATCGAACGACGCGCAACTGGTGTCGAGCCGGCTGCTCGTCGCCGCGGGCCAGCAGGCGCGCGAAATCCAGGACACGTCGTCCACGATGCTGCGCATGGCGGGCGAGATCACCGACGTGTCCAGCTCCGCGAAGGAATCGGCCGAGGTGGCGCGCCAGTCGGTGGCGGCGGCGGAGCAGGGTGCGACCGCGGTGCAGAATGCCATCCGCGGCATGGGCGAGATTCGCGAGCAGATCCAGGAAACCTCCAAGCGCATCAAGCGCCTGGGCGAATCGTCGCAGGAGATCGGCGAGATCACCGAGCTCATTTCCGACATCACGGAACAGACCAACGTGCTGGCGCTGAACGCCGCGATCCAGGCCGCATCGGCCGGCGAGGCGGGGCGCGGCTTCTCGGTCGTGGCGGAAGAAGTGCAGCGGCTGGCGGAACGGTCGGCCGAAGCGGCCAAGCAGATCGGCGCGCTGGTGCGCACCATCCAGACCGACACGCACGACGCCGTGGCGGCGATGGAAAAGTCGACGCAAGGCGTCGTCGAGGGCGCGCGCGTGACCGACGCGGCCGGCGCGGCGCTGGCCGACATCTCGCGCGTGTCGAACCGGCTGGCGGGAGCTGAGTCCAGGGAATGGCGGTCGCGGCGGGCCTGCAGGCGACGTCCGCGAACGGTGTGGCGCATAATATGCAGCACATCCTCGCGATCACCGAACAGGCACAGGGCGGCACGCAGCAGACCGCGCAGTCGATCCGGCAGCTGGCGGAACTCGCGCAGGAACTGAAGAATTCGGTGTCGCGCTTCCGCGTCGCCGCCTGAGCCCCGAACCTTTTGCCTACATGACCCAGCTTTCGCACGCGTCCGCCGCACCGCCTTTCGACACCGGCCCTCTCTCCTGGGTCATCGGGGAAATCCGCGATGCGCTCGGGCGCTCCGCCAGGGCGCTGCAGGACGCGGCCGGCCGCAGTCCGGAAGCGCAGCCGACCCTCCTGCTGCACGCCAAGTCGCACCTGCACCAGGCCCACGGCGCCCTGCAGATGGTCGATGTCGCCGGCGCCCTGCGCCTGAGCGAAGCGGCCGAGCAGGTCATCGACCGCTTCAAGGACGGCGCGCTGGCGCTCGATACCGGGCGGACCACCGTCGTCGGCGAGGCCTACCGGGCGCTCGTCGAATACCTCGAAGAATTGCTGGACGGCGCCGCGCCGCAGCCGGTGCGGCTGTTCCCCGTACTATCGCGCGCTGCAGGAAATGCTGGGCGTGGAGCGCGTGCATCCGGGCCAGATGCTCGTACTGGACCTCGCGCCGGCCCTGCTGCCTGCCGGCGGGGCCGGCCCGATGCCGGACTACGCCGCGACCCGCGCGCAATTCGAAAAGGCGCTGCTGCTGTTCCTGCGCAGCCCCGACGACGATGCCCGGCGTGCCCAGGCGGCGGCCATGCGCGACGCGCTGGCGGGCGTCGTCGACGGCCAGCCGCAGGCGCAAGCGCACGCGTTCTGGCTGGCGCTGCAGGCCGTCGCGGACCTCGTCGCCACGGGCCAGGTGGCGCCCGACCTGTACGTGAAGCAGCTGTTCGGCCAGGTCAACCTGCAATTGCGGCGCCAGGCGCAGGGCCACGCCGAGTTGCCTGACGCGCTGCTGCTCGATGCGCTGTTCTTCATCGCCGCCGCGCCCGAACCGACGCCGGACGCGCGCCGGCTGCGCGATGCGTACCACGTCGGCGGCCAGGTGCCGCCCGACTATCTGGAGCGCCGCTACGGCCGCGTCGATCCGGAGGTGCTGAAGGATGCCAAGGAAGCGCTGATCGAGACCAAGCAGGGCTGGGACCGCGTCGCCACCGAAGGCGGCGAGGCCGAGGGCGGCAGCTTCAACGACGCCCTGTCGAAACTGGCCGGCGCCAGCGAGAAGCTGGGCGCGCCGGCATTGGCGAACCTGCTGCGCGAACTGGGCCAGGCCGCCAGCGAATCGATGACGGGCGGCCGCAGCGACCAGTTCAGCCTCGAAATGGCGGAGGCCATGCTGTTCGTGGAGCACGGCCTGGACCAGGTGCGCAGCTGCCCGAGGACTTCGGCCAGCATGCGGAGGCCGTCGGCCAGCGCCTGCTCGCGCTGGCGCACGGCGAGACCCCGCCGGACGCCCCGGCCTGGCACGGCGAGATGGCGCGCGAACTGCAGCAGGGCCAGACCGTGGCCGTGCTGGCGGGCGAGATCCGTACTGGCCTGCGCCAGGTCGAGAAGCATATCGACGAATACTACGAAGACCCGGCGCGCAGCGCGTCCCTCGAACAGGTCGACCCGCTGCTGCACCAGTTGCAGGGCGCGCTGGCCATCCTCGACCAGGACCAGGCCACGCAGGCCGTCGACCACGTGCGCGCCCGGGTGCGCATGCTCGTCGACGAGCAGCCGGATGCCGCCACGCGCGGCGCCGTGCTGGACAACCTGGCCCGGAATATCGGCGCGCTCGGTTTCTTCACGGACGCGCTGGCGCAGAACGTGGACGGGGCGCGCAAGCGCTTCCGCTTCGATGCCGTTGCCGGCCTGTTCGGCGAATTGCAATATCAGGCCGCGGCCGCCGCCCCCGAACCCGCGGCGGCGCCGCTGCCTGCGGAACCGGAGCCGCAGCCGCAGCAGGATGCCGTCGACGCGGAACTGCTGGAGATCTTCATCGGCGAGGCGCGCGATGTGCTGGAGGTGGTCGGCGCCGCGCTGCCGGCCGCGCAGGGCAATCCGGCCGACCAGGACACGTTGACGCGCTTGCGCCGCGGCTTCCACACGCTCAAGGGCAGCAGCCGCATGGTCGGCCTCGAGCGCTTCGCCGCCGCTGCCGCCGCCATCGAAAAGGTCATGAACCTGTGGCTGGCCGAAGCGCGCGCCGCGACGCCCGACCTGCTGGCGCTGCTCGCGCACGCGCATGCCGAGCTGGCGGCGTGGGTCGCCGAGCTGGCGGCCGGCGGATCGCCGCGCGACGGCGAGGCGCTCGTGCGTGCCGCCGCGCGCGTGCAGGACGGCGGACCGCTCGCGCCGACCGACGCGCCGGCGCCGCTCGTATCGGCACCTTACGTACCGGCGGCCGATGCGCCGGCGGAACTGGTGCCGGAGACCGTGGGCGCGCTCGACGCCGTTGCCGCGGCCGGGCTGGTGGACGACGATGCGGCGCTTTCGGGCGCGGCGCCGGAACCGATCGAGCCCGCCGCCGGCTTCGACGTCGCGCCGGACGAGGCGCCCGCGTCGCTGCCGGCCCTGTCGTCGGCCGAGTTGCCGGGCAACGTACTGGCATTTCCCGTGTCCGAAGCGAACGTGCGGCATGTGGGGGATCTGGAGATCCCGCTGCCGCTGTATAACATCTACCTCGGCGAGACCGAGGCGCTGGTGCGCACGCTTGCCGACGATGTCGCCAGCTGGCGCGCGGAACCGCTGCGCGCCGTGACGCCGCAGGCCGTGACGGCGGCGCACACGCTGGGCGGCACGTCCGCCACCGTCGGCTTCAACGCGCTGCGCGAACTGGCCGTGGCGCTGGAAGAAGCGCTGCAAGTGGCGGTGCCGCCTTTGGCCGGTGCGCAGTTCGACCTGCTGGACGAGACGGTCGAGCGCGTGCGCGTGATGCTGCAGGTGTTCGCACTGGGCGAGCTGGCGCCCGCGCAGCCGGAACTGTTGGCGCGCCTGGAAGCGCTGCGCGACGAGCTGGGGAAAGCCCGCGCCGATGCCGTGTTCGACGATGCCGACCCGGAACTGGCGCAGCGCCTGGACGCGCTGTTCGCCGCCACCTATGCCAGCATCGTGGCCGATCCGCCGCTGGCGGGCGGCCCGCTGGCGCTGCCGGCCAGCACGGAACTGGCGCCGCGCGCACCGGCACCGCGCCAGGAGGACCCGGCCGTGAGCGCCGTCGACGACCTGTTCGATTCGTATTTCGACGATCCGTTCGCCGCGCCCGCGCTCGAATCGGTCCCGGCGCCGACGCCGCCGGAGGCCGGCGACGTCATCGACATGGATGCGCTGTTCGATGTGCCGGAAACCAGGCCGCAGCTGGAACCCGAGCCGCAGCCGGAGCCGCAGCCGCAAGTTGAAGTACAGCCGCAGCCTGAGCCCGAGCCCGAGCCGCAGCCCGAACCCCTGTCCGCGGCCGAATCCGACAACGTCCTCGCCGCGGAACCGGTCTTCGTCGACGAGCTCGACCCGGACCTGCTGCCCGTCTTCATGGAAGAAGCGGCGGACCTGCTGCCGCAGATCGGCAACGGCCTGCGCCAGTGGCAGCAGAATCCGGCCGACGCGGCCGTCGCGCAAGGCCTGCTGCGCGCCCTGCACACGGTCAAGGGCAGCGCGCGCATGGCCGGCGCGATGCGCTGGCCGAGCACACGCACGCGCTGGAAACGCAGATCGAGAACATGCTGCACGCCGGGACGACGAATCCGGCCGCCTTCGACGAACTGCTCGCCAACTACGACCAGGCGCAGCTGCTGTCTCGAACAACTGCAGCAGCCGGCGGCGCCGGCGCCGCTCGATGCGGCGGCGGCACCCGCACCGGTGCCCGCGCCGTCCGCGGACGAGCAGGCCGCACGCGCGCCGCTCGTGCGCGTGCGCGCCGACATCCTCGACCGCCTCGTCAACCAGGCCGGCGAGGTGTCGATCACGCGCTCTAAGCTGGAAACCCAGGTCGGCGCGCTCAAGGACATGCTGTCCGACTTCGCCGACAACCTCGTCAACCTGCGCCGCCAGTTGCGCGAGGTGGAGGTGCAGGCCGAGTTGCAGATCGCGTCGCGGCTGTCGATTGCGGGCGAGCGCGAATTCGATCCGCTCGAATTCGACCGCTTCACGCGCCTGCAGGAATTGACGCGCATGATGGCCGAGAGCGTGAACGACGTCGGCTCGTTCCACGACGGCCTCGCGCGCACGGTGGAAGCGGCGGCCGACGACCTCACCGCGCAGTCGCGCCTCACGCGCGAGCTGCAGCGCGACCTGATGCGGGTGCGCATGGTGCCGTTCGCCAGCCTGTCCGAACGCCTGTTCCGCGTGGCGCGCCAGACGGCCAAGGAAACCGACAAGCGCGTCAACCTGGACATCCGCGGCGGCGGCGTCGAGATCGACCGCAGCGTGCTGGAACGCATGGCCGCGCCGTTCGAACACCTGCTGCGCAACGCCATCGTGCACGGCATCGAGCCGCGCGATGCGCGCGTGGCCGCCGGCAAGCCGGAGACGGGCGAACTGCTCGTGCAGGTGAGCCAGCAGGGCAACGAGGTCGAGATCCGCTTCGCCGACGACGGCGCCGGCCTTGACCTGGCCCGCATCCGCGCCAAGGCGGCGGCCTCCGGCCTGCTGGCCGACGGCGAAGAAGTGGCCGACCAGGATGCCGCCGAGCTGGTGTTCGAGCCGGGCTTTTCCACCGCGGACACGCTGACGGAACTGGCCGGCCGCGGCGTCGGCATGGACGTCGTGCGCTCGGAAGCGCGGGCGCTGGGCGGCCGCGTCGACGTTGAGACGACGCAAGGGCGCGGCGCCGCCTTCGCCATCCATTTGCCGCTCACGCTGGCCGTCACGCAGGTCGTGCTCGTGGCCAGCGGCACGCGCACGCATGCGCTGCCGGCCGTGCTGGTCGAGCAGGTGCTGCAGGTGCGCGAAGCCGACCTGCAAGCGGCCGAAGCCGCCGGGGCGATCGGCGTGCATGGCGAAAGCGTCCCGCTGCACTACCTGCCGGCGCTGCTGCACGAGCCGGGCGAAGCGCGGCGAACAGCGGAGCGGCCAGCCGCTCGTCGCCCGTGCTGGTCCTCAGGCGCGGCAACACGCGCATCGCGCTGCCGGTGGACGAGGTGCTGGGCAATCGCGAGGTCGTCATCAAGAACATCGGGCCGCAGCCGGCGCGCATGCCGGGCATCGCCGGCGCCACCGTGCTCGGTTCGGGCGAGATCGTGCTGATCCTCGATCCCGTGCAGCTGGCCGCCCAGGGCGCTCGTCCCGGCCGCATGCCCGCCGCGGCGGAACCCGTGCCGGCGCCGGCGCGTATCGCGACGATCATGGTCGTGGACGATTCGCTCACCGTGCGCAAGGTCACCCAGCGCCTGCTGGAACGCGAAGGCTATCGCGTGCTGCTGGCCAAGGACGGCGTCGACGCGCTCGAACAGATGCAGGAGACGCGGCCCGACCTGATGCTGGTCGATATCGAGATGCCGCGCATGGACGGCTTCGACCTCACGCGCCACGTGCGCGGCATCTCGATATCGACCAGCATCAGGTCGGGCCCGCGTCTATCTGGTGTGTTTCGACGCCCGTCGACCGTGCTTGGCCAGCAGCACGCGATAGCCTTCGCGTTCCGCAGGCGCTGGGTGACCTTGCAGGTGAGCGAATCGTCCCGACCATGATCGTCGCGATACGCGCCGGCGCCCGCACGGGTTCGCCGCACGGCCTGCGGCGGGACGAGCGC
>NZ_CDRNIL010000031.1:0-2268 GCF_977014125.1 Massilia phosphatilytica | reverse complement strand
TGTCCTGTACTTCGTTCGTTACGTATTGCTAAGGTTAAAACGGAGGAGTTAAGTTGGATGATCCAGGCACCTCGGCAGGTGGTCCGGCACCCTCCGCGATGTGGCGTCATGCCGAGCTTGAACAGGTCGCCGCATCCCGTCCACCAGTGCGGCGCGGCGTCACGGATCGCCACCACGTTCTGGCCATAATGCAGCGACCCGAGCATGCGCGGTACCGCACCGGTGCCGTCCTTTAACGCGACCAGCGTGATGTGGTTCGGTACCTGGTGGCTGATGACGTCGATCCCGAGGTCGAGCGTGCCCAGCGGCGCGCCCGCCGGCGGACGCAGGACGACGTCCGCGACGATGTCGGCCGGCCTGCGCTCCAGCTCCCAGCGCACGCGCGTCACCTTGACGGTCCAGGCGCGTCCATCCGGCGCGACGGGACGGACGTGGGCCGCGACATAGGCCGCGACCCGGGCATCGCTCGCCATGGACCAGCGGCCCGACGCATCGAGCAACGGCACCGGAAACGCGAGCTTCAGCTCGTCGACGGGCAGGGTGACCTCGGCGTGAAGGCGATCGCCACCGACCGACAGAAACACCTGCGATGAGGGCGACGGGTGCGCGCCGGCCGGGGCGCCGGCCAGGAACAGCGCGCCGGCGAGCAGAAATGCGGCGAACGGCAGGCGCATGCGCTCAGAAACTCCCGCCATAATCCGCCGTCTTGTCGCGCCAGATGGTGTGGTAGTGGACGTTGGTGCCGTACAGGACGCCCTGCTGCACGACGAATTCGATCCACACGCGCGGGCCGTCGATGCGGATGTACGAATGCTGGGCGTCGAGCGGGACGGTGGCCGCGTTGGGGGAGGCGCCGAAGTCAGCCTTGCCGCCCTGTCCGACGCCGTACGCGACATACGTGTCCTTCAGCGCGTCGTCGCTCAGGTAGGCCGCGCGCAGTTCGCCCGCCACGTCGCTGGCCTGGTTGTCGACCCACGCCGCAATCGCCGCGCGGACGTAGGCCTGCTGCGCCGCATTCATCGCACCGTACTGCAGCCCGCGCCCGCTCGTCGGATAGGCGAGCGATTTAAAATTGCCGTCGGTGTTGCCGGACGCGCCCATGATGACGTCCGTGAACGTGCCGGACAGCCGCGCGGCGGCCGCGCTGGCGCTGTCGGCCTGGATCGCCTCGGCCAGGTCATACACGGCCTTGCGTTGCGCTTCCATCGGCGCGTGCTGGATGCCGGGCGCGGTGGCGGCCGCCGTCACCGTCACGCCGCCGTTCGCGTCGACGGTCCAGTTGGGCGGCTCGACGCCGAGGAAGTTCGGCGTGGCGCTCGCCTTGCCGGTGTTGTACGTGATGTTGTAGGCAAGGTGGTGGCCGACCAGCTGCAGCATCCATGGCGACGTCTTCGACGGCGTGCCGATGAAGGCTATCGAGTACTGGCCGCTGCCGTAGCCGCCCACGATGCCGCCGGCGCCGCCCGTGGGTGGCGTACCCGTGTTCACGCCGGCAGGGAGCGTGCCCGTCGGCGGCGCGGCGCCACCGGCCGCCGGGTCGGTGCCCGCCGGCGGTGCGCCCGCGCCGGGGCCCGTGGCCGTGCCGCTGGTCTGGGCGTTCGCCAGCACGTCGTCGGCCGTGCGCAGTTCGTTCATCAGGGCGATGCCCGTTGCGCTCAGCGCCTGCGCGATGAGCGCGTTCGCGGCGGCCAGTTGGGCGCTCGTCAGCGTCGTGGCGTTCAGGCGCAGGCCATGGCGGGCGCCGGGGAGGTTCGTCCACTGGATCGCGTTGTCCAGCGTGCGCTCGAACAGCACGGTGGTCGTCGGATGCAGTCGACGTGGCGACCGTCTTCTGGTCGGTCGACAGGGTCGCCAGGAAGGCGTTCGCTGCGTTCACCACGGCCGCCGTGTTGCTGCCGGCGGCAAGGATGTTGACGGCGAGCGTCGCGCCCGCGCTGGTCACGCTGCCGGCCGTGTTCTTCACGGTGACGGTATAGGTGCCCGGCGTCGTTCGCGGCCGCGACGGGGATCGTGTAGCGCGCGCCGGTGGCCCCGGCGATCGCGGTGCCGTTGCGGTACCACTGGTAAGCCACGCTGGTCCCGCTGGCGCCGACGACGAACGTGGCGCGCGTGCCCGAATTGACGGTCAGCGTGGCGGGTTGGCTGGTGATCGCGGGCGCGGCCAGCGTGACGCTCACCGCGATCGTGGCCGAGCTGCTCGACACGCTGCCCGCCGCATTCGTTGGTGCTGGATCATCCAACTAACTCCTCCGTTTAACCTGGATGCGT
>NZ_CDRNIL010000030.1:0-2436 GCF_977014125.1 Massilia phosphatilytica | reverse complement strand
TGTAACGCTCGAACCCACCGTATTGCTAAGGTTAAAACGGAGGAGTTAGTTGGATGATCCAGCACCTGCCGTTCATCGGCATCAAGTCGATCGACCTGCTGCTGGCGGCGCTCGACCTCGTCTGAACAAGGAGACCCCATGGCATCCATCCTGCGTCCCGCACTCGTCCTGTTCGGTGCCCTCACCCTGCTGTGCGGCGTGCTGTACCCGGCCGCCGTCACCGGCATCGGCCGCGCCGCCTTCGCCCACGAAGCGAACGGCAGCCTCGTCGCGGTCGACGGCCGCACGGTCGGCTCGATCCTGATCGGCCAGCCGTTTTCCTCGCCCGGCTATTTCTGGGGCCGGCCGTCGGCCACGGCGCCGATGGCGGACAATGCCGCCGGCTCCGGCGGTTCCAACCTGGGGCCGACCAATCCGGCCCTCGTGGCCGCCGTCAAGGAACGCGTGGCCGCGCTGAAACGGGCCGATCCCGGCAATCGCGCGCCGATCCCGGTCGACCTCGTCACCGCCTCGGCCAGCGGGCTCGATCCGGAGATCAGCCTGGCGGCCGCCGAATACCAGGCGGCGCGTGTCGCGGCGGCGCGCAAACTGCCGCGACGGCAGGTCCGCGCACTCATCGAGCGGTATCGGCACGACCCGGCGCTCGGGTTCCTGGGCGAGCCGCGCGTGAACGTGCTGGCGCTTAACCTGGCGCTGGACGGCAAGGCACCGCGCGCGCAATGAGGCGAGCCCCATGAATTTCCCCGGCGACGAAGCGCGGCGCGACCCGGATGCGCTGCTGGCCCAGGTGCGGGAGCAGGAACGCCGGGCGGCGCGCGGCCGGCTGCGCATCTATTTCGGCGCCTCCGCCGGTGTGGGCAAGACGTACTCGATGCTGTCCGCGGCGCGCCAGCTGGCCGCCACCCGCGACGTGTTGATCGGCATCGTCGAGACGCACGGGCGCGCCGAGACCGAAGCCTTGCTGGAAGGGCTGGCGGTCCTGCCGCGCAAACGCATCGATCACCGCGGCAGGCCGCTGCTCGAATTCGACATCGACGCCGCGCTGGAACGGCGCCCGCAGCTGGTGCTGATCGACGAGCTGGCCCACTCGAACGTTCCCGGCTCGCGCCACCCCAAGCGCTGGCAGGACATCGAGGAACTGCTGGCGTGCGGCATCGACGTGTTCACGACCGTGAACGTGCAGCACCTCGAGAGCCTGAACGACGTGGTCGGCGGCATCACCGGCGTGCGCGTCGGCGAAACCGTTCCGGATGCCGTGTTCGACGAGGCCGACGAAGTGGTGCTGGTGGACCTGCCGGCGGACGAGCTGCTGGCCCGGCTCAAGCTCGGCAAGGTGTACCAGCCGTCGCAGGCCGAACGGGCCGGCCGGAATTTCTTCCGCAAGGGGAACCTCATCGCGCTGCGCGAGCTGGCGCTGCGCCGCACCGCCGAACGCATCGGCGACGACGTGCGCGCATACCGCGTCGAAAAGTCGATCGACGCGGTCTGGCGGACCGGAACCGCGCTGCTGGCCTGTGTGGGACCCGGCCCCGGCGCCGAGGGCGTGGTGCGCAGCGCGGCGCGGCTGGCGGGCCAGCTCGGCGCCGAGTGGCATGCGGTCTACGTCGAGACCCCCGCGCTGCAGCGGCTCGGCGCCGGCCGGCGCGAGCGGATACTGGAAACGCTCGAGCTGGCGCGCGATCTCGGCGCCGCCACCGCCGTCCTGTCGGGCGACCGGATGGAAGATGCGGTGGTCGACTATGCGCGCAGCCATAACCTGGCGCGGATCGCGCTGGGCCGCAGCCATGGCGCTCGGCCGTGGCGGGCACCCGTCGGCCGGCGCGTCGCGCGCCTCGCGCCCGACATCGAATTGCTCGAAGTCGCCGCGGCTCAAAGCCCGACGGCCGACGGCGGGCGGGCGCGGACCGACGAACCGCATGCGCCCGCCCGGACGGCCGTCGTGGCGCATGGCGCCGCGATCCTGTCCAGCCTGTGCATGGCGCTGGCGGCGACGCCGACCATCGGCTGGCTGGACCTGGCCAACATCGCCATGCTGTTCCTGCTGGTCGTGCTGCTGGTGGCGGTGCGGTTCGGCCGCGGCCCCTCGGTCACCGCGACCTGCGTGAGCGTGGCCTGCTTCGACTTCTTTTTCGTGCCGCCGCGCTTCACGTTCGCGATATCGGATCTGCAGTACCTGGTGACCTTCGGCGTGATGCTTGCGGTCGGCCTGATCACGGGGCATCTCACGGCTGGGCTGCGTTTCCAGGCCCATGTCGCAGCGCGGCGCGAGAGCAGGACCCGCGCGTTGTACGAATTCGCGCGGGCCCTGTCCGGCGTGCTGCTGACGGAGCAGATCCAGGAAGCCACGCGCGACGCGATCGGGCGCACGTTCGGCGCGCGCACGGTCAGGTGCTGGATCATCCAACTAACTCCTCCGTTTTAACCTTAGCAATACGT
>NZ_CDRNIL010000029.1:0-10852 GCF_977014125.1 Massilia phosphatilytica | reverse complement strand
CGTATTGCTGAAGGTTAAAACGGAGGAGTTAGTTGGATGATCCAGCACCTGGACTTGTCCGCGCTGTTCAAGACTGACGTCGACGCGCAAGGCATTGCCTACGGCGAAGGCGCGCGCAGCCTGTTCGTCACGCAACTGGGCAGCCGGTGTCCTGACAAGGTCGCCGGACTCGGCATGGGCTACCTTGGCGAGCTCGACAACAGGCGCTACGATGCCCTGCTCGCGAAATTACGCGCTCTGGCTGCGCAACGGGGTGAATTGTCCAACCGGATCGCCATCGTGCAGAGGCTGGCCGAGGGGGCGAAAGGCGACGAAAAAAAGGACCTTGCGGCGGTTGCGGCAAATGCCGGCGCGCTGTTGAAGACGGTCGATGGTTTCGTCGACTCGCTCAAGGCCGGGGAGGCGGACGACAAGAGCCCGTTGTTCAACGCCGCGCGCTACCTGGGCTATGCCTCGCGCACCGAGGGCGCTCTGGTGCTCGACTTCGACCTGCGCCTCGAAGGCATGACGATCGTCAAGGATAATCTGTTCACCGGACAGCATCTGCGGCTGTCCGGCGTGGCCTTCCTGTGGTATCGGTTGCATGAGCCGGACGGGAGGCTGCGGTTGGCAAAGGCGGTCCGCCGGATTACGCCTCCGGTCGAGGTGGATTTGCGGGGCGACGCGGTGGATGGTGAGTTTTGGAACGGGAAGCCGACAGGATTAGATGAGTAGTGTGACTGGTGGCGGGCACAGGGTGCCCAAGCTACGGGGACTGCCCGAAGCGAACCACCTTTTGGTCGATCGCGCCGAAAATCGATTTTCCTTTCTCGTCCAGCATCTCGATCCGGACCGTGTCCCCGAAGCGCATGAACCCGGTCACGGCTTCGCCATGCTCGCTGACTTCCCGGCTGCGTTGCGCCGCAATGGACGCATACCCGCGCGACGCGTCGCGGTCCGACACGATGCCCGATCCAACGATGCTGCCGGCCCGCACGTTGCGTGTCCGTGCCAGATGCGCGATCAGCTGTGCAAGATTGAATGGCATGTCCGCGCCGGCGTCCGGCTGACCAACCAGATGTCCGTTCCAGCTCGTACGCAGCGGCAGGTGGACCTTGGCGTCGCGCCACGCGTCACCCAACTCGTCTGGCGTAACTGCGATGGGTGAAAAGCTGGTCGCCGGCCGGGATTGCGGTAATTCCAGGTTACGCAACGACACTTCGTTGACCAGCATCACCAGGCAGATCTGCTGATGGGCGTCGTCGGGCGTGGCGCCCATGGCCACGTCGCCCGTCACCACCGCCACGCCGGCGCCGAAATCGATGCCCCATTCCTCGTGGGCCACCACGATGTCGCCCATCGGGGCGAGCAGGTCGTCGCTGGCGCACTGGGTCATCCGCGGCGCGTCGTCGATCTGATCGCCATAAGGGGCGCCGACGACCAGCTGGCAGGCGCGCGGCAACGGCGCCATGCAGCGGGCAGGCTCGAAATCGAAGGAGCGGCGGGCACGGCCGGCGTTCAGTTCCACGTACAGCGCGGCGAGTTGCGGCGCGATGAAGCTCCAGTCGTCCAGCGCCGCCTGGAGGGTGGGCACAATGCCGTCCGCGATGTGGGCAGTCTTGAGGTCGCGCGCGACGACGGCCAGCTGGCCGTCGCGCGTGCCGTCGTTGAGGGTGGCGAGTTTCATGGCGGGAACGCTCGGGATCGGGCCGCTATTGTAGTGCAGCGCGGGTATCCCGTCCCGATTCAGAATGTGCCGAGCAGGCCGATCCCTAACGTGTTCTGGTAATAGTTGTAGTCGATCAGGCTTTGCCCGTAGCCCGAGAACAGGTGAGCGTACCCCTTGATGTGTCCCGCCAGCGGAAACGCCCAGCTGAGCTGGACGGCACCACGATCGGTCGAGAAATTGCGCCGCAACAGGGCCGAGTAATCGTTGCCATTGCTGCGATAGGTAACGACGACGTCGCCGCGTCCCAGGTAATCGACGATGTCGCGGTTGTCGTCGCTCGCGGCCGCTTCGTTGATGCGTTTCCACACGCGTCCGACCACGGTCCACCCGGCACGATCGAACCCGACCTGCGCATACGCCCGGTTCCAGGCTCCGCGACAACGTCGACGCCTGACCGTTCGATTGATGCACCAGGCCGAGATTAAGAAAGCGCGCGTTCATTCCCATTACATTGAAATGCAGTGGGGTGACGGCCATCAGCTCGGGTTGATAGTTCGTCTCGCGGAAGGGGCTGGACGCCTCGTGATTGCCGGCTTGCCAAAAGCTGTTCTGGGTATAGCCGAACCACAGATCGACGGGCTTGTCGAAGGCGTTCTCGACGAGCTTCATCTTGAATCCCAACTGGAACACGAGCTCCGAATGCGCGAGGTCGCTCGCCAGGACGTCGAGACGGCGGAACGGCCGGTAGGGCTCGTTGTTGGGATGCGCAGTGCGGGTCAGCATCAGGTAATTCACCTGGTGCTGACGGAAATTGAAGACGCCACGCTTGTGTTCCTGGTCAAGTTCCCAATGATTGACCAGGCTGAAATCCCGCATCTCGGGTGATGCGTCAACTGCGGCGGGCACCGGTGGCGCATCGGCGACGGCTGGCGCAACAGCAGCAGCCGCCGCCGCCGAGGCGGACGCTGGAGCAGGCCGGATTGCCGCAGGCACGAGGACGGGCGTATTCGATGCAGGCGTCGCGGGCCTGGCCGCCAACCTGTCATAGCAGGCAAGGCGCTGTCCGGCATCGGCAATGCGTGCGCATCCGGCCAGGCCCGGACCGGTCTGCTGGGCGACTGCTGGATTAAACGCAAGAAAAAAACCAGGGGCAAGAAGCGGAGATTTGTGGCGAGCATCGTCATCGTTGATATTAATCAGATCCAAGTCAATAAAATATTGACAAGATTCGAATGACGAGTGTCGCGTAAATCTTCTATACATGTCGCACGACAGCGCACTCCCGTGTCTTTTTAATATCAGCCCGGCACCAGCAGCGCCAACTGCGCCTGCTCCAGAAAACACCATTCCCCTTCATGCAACCCCAGCGCCTCGAGCGTCAAGCCCCCGACCTGCGAACGATGCAAGGCCGCGCAATGGTTGCCGGCGGCTGCCAGCATGCGCTTGACCTGGTGATATTTCCCCTGCTCTAGCACAATCTCCAGCTGATGATCGCCCCGCTGCACGCACAATTGGGCGGCCAGCGGCGCCGGCTCGTCGTGCAATTGCACGCCCGACAATAACTGGTCGACCAGCGCCTGGGTGACCGGTTCCTGGGTCGTGGCCTGGTACACCTTGGGAATATGCCGCTTGGGTGAAGACTGCGCATGAATGAACGGGCCGTCATCCGACATCAGCAAGAGGCCTGTCGTGTCGTGGTCGAGCCGGCCGACGGGTTGGACGTCGCGCCAGGTGAACTGTTCCGGCAGCAAGGTCAGGACGCCGGGATGGTGGCTGGGCTTGCGCGAACACTCGAAGTTGGACGGTTTGTACAAGGCAATATAGACGTGCTCGCGATACGTCCACTCCTCGTCGAAGACGGTCAGGACGAGGCCCTCCGTTTCCACCAGGGTCTTGTAGTTGTCGTAGACGTCGCCGTTGATCGTGACGTCGCCGTCCTCGATCAAGGCCCGGCAATACTTGCGCGTACCAAAGCCTTGCGACTGGAGAACGCGGTCGAGGGATAATTTACTCATGGGGCGAGACTGTAGCAGAAGGATTGCAAGCGTCAAAGTTCAGTAATGCAGGGGTTTCAACTCGAAGCAAGAACTCGTTTGACACATCTCAAGAATTGACTGCGTCCCGTTGATACACTGAAACCTGATTAGGAATCGACCTACAGTTACTGAGTGTAGGACTAAAGGTGGGCCGCACCATCTGGCACATCAGATCGAAAACCCCCAACCACGAGGCAAAAGTGCAGATCGAAAAAAAGCAGAACCACAGCACCCCCTCTTCGTTTGCAGCCAAAAGCAGCGGAACGAAGGTGGCCCAGGAATATGCAGCAACTTTCCCAACCCGGCTTGCGCTGGCGCGCTGGACGCGCGGTGGCGACATCCCGCATGTGCATTGTTTCGAACACCAGTTACCGATGCGCGCCGCATGGTATGAGCAGGCACAACGCCGCTTCCAGGCATGGCTAGAGTCCGGCGGCTTTCATGAGCCGGAGCCCGGATCTCTGGATAGCGTCATCGCCGACACGCCACAGGAAGCCGGCACGAAGACCCTCCTCAGCAGGAAGTTCGTCGTGCATGGCGGTCCGCGCTCGGCCTCGCGGGCGGCGGACACCTCGTCCGGCAACCTTCCATCCACGTCGCCCGCCCAGCATGCCGCACCGGATGCGAACGGCCCGGCCCTCGAAGGCGACGACACGCATCACCGTCAGGATACGTCCGGCATGACGCCGCCTTTGCGCCCTGGCATGCAATCGTTTTCAACTGGATCTGGGGACACCCGAAAATGAAAACGACGGCGTATGCCGTCGTTTCCTTCCCGATTGGGACTCCAGCTTGAGGAATTGAATTCTCTCGAAACCGCACGGATGCGGGTCTGAAGCGGTTCCGACAACGACAGGAACAGGCTGATTTCCATGTCGTTTGCGCCGAAACAGCTACACACCAACTATAGACTACCGCCCGTAAGTTTCAAGCCAAATATTGAGACTGGGCTTTGTTCGATGCTCGTGCTCAGCGCAAGCTGGGCACGGGCCCCCGGTAGATCGAGTGGACCGCACCGGCCCCCACCGACGCGCCAAATTTCTTCAGCACCCGTTCCGGCAAGCCTTCGTGTGCCGTGTAATCGATGATGTCTTCCGCCTTCACGACGTCGCGCGCGACCGTGTCCACGGTACCGAAACCATCCGCCAGGCCCATCTCGACCGCCTTTGCGCCGGTCCAGTAGAGACCGGAAAAGATATCCGGCGTTTCCTTCAGGCGCTTGCCGCGGCCGGCACGCACGACGGCAATGAATTGCTCGTGGATCTCGTTAAGCATCTCGAGTGCATGCTGCTTCTGCTTGTCGGACTGCGGGCTGAACGGATCGAGGAAACCCTTGTTTTCGCCGGCCGTCAACAGGCGCCGCTCGATGCCGAGCTTGTCCATCAGGCCCGTGAAGCCGAAACCATCCATCAGGACGCCGACGGACCCGACGATGCTGGCCTTATTGACATAAATCTTGTCGGCCGCCGCTGCGATGTAATAGCCGCCCGACGCGCAGATCTCGTCCACGACCACGTACAGAGGCTTGTTCGGATAGCCCTTCTTGAGGCGCTGGATTTCATCGACGATGATGCCGGCCTGCACGGGGCTGCCGCCCGGGCTGTTGATGCGCAGGACGACGGCCGCCGAGCCCGGATCGGAAGACGCCTTGTTCAGTGACGGAATCACGGTGTCGGCCGCGCCGCTGCCCTCGTCGTCGATAGCGCCGTCGATCTCGATCAGTGCTGTGTGGCGGCCTAGTGCATCGATGTCCGAACTGCCGAAGTTGAAATCGAAATACGCCCAGATCGCGAAAAATGCCAGCAAAAGAAAGGACAGTTTGAAGAAGATGCCCCAGCGGCGCGCGGCACGCTGTTCGCGCACGGTGGCGAACACGAGCCGCTCCAGGGTCTCCGCGTTCCCAATTGTTGAAAGTTGCCGGAGCGGCCGCTCGGTTGTCGTTCGGATTGTCATTCCTGGTGTTGTCGCTCATAAATGCCTGGTGATGGTTACCCCGTGTGGCTGTCGGTCACGCCGGTTTATCTGCCCTGGTGCCGGCGGGCGGATGTGCTGGTCCGGCCTCCAGTAGATGTGGTCGTCGGCCTCGCGCACGACGATCGGCCGCAGCTTGCCGCCGCGGCAAGGTCCACCCGCGCAAGCACCACTTTCCGGTGCGTAGATCGCACCGTGCGTCGAGCACATGAGGTAAAGCTTGCCCGACTCGAAAAACTCGCCTTTGGACCAGTCGAGTTCGATAGGCACGTGGGCGCAGCGGTTCAGGTATGCGTAGACCCTGCCCCGAAAGCGCACGACGAAACCCGTCGCGTCCTCGCCAAACGCGCGCACCGGAAACCGGATGCCCTTGCCGCCATCCTCGACGGTGGCCGATTCGCAAATATAGACGTCTTCGGTATCGCTCATGCGTTCTCGACCAGCCACTGATGCAGCTCGGGCACGTTCTTTGCCGTAAAGACCGGATGACATGCCTGCAATTGCTGGACCGGATGCGCGCCGTATTCGACGGCAATGCCGGAAGCGCCGGCATTGTTTGCCATAAGCAAGTCATGCGTCGTGTCGCCGATCATAACGGTACGCCGCATATCCTGGCCGAGTTCCCTTGTCAATTCTTGCAACATTGCGGGGTGCGGTTTGGAAAATGTCTCGTCCGCGCAACGGGTCGCATCGAACACGGAAAGCAGGCCCGCCGCGTTCAGGGCGCGGTTCAGGCCGACCCGGCTTTTGCCAGTCGCAACCGCCAGGAAATAGCCCTCTTGGGACAGTTCGTCGAGCATTGTCCGCACCCCCTTGAACAGGACCAGTTCATGGTCTTTCGTCAGGAAGTGGTAGCGATAGCGCTCGATCATGCGCGGGTGCATGGCCGGATCGATGTCCGGCATGACGGCTTGCATGGCTTCGCCCAGGCCGAGGCCGATCACATGCGAGGCCGCGGCGTCGCTCGGTACCGCCAGGCCCAGGTCCTTGGCGGCGGACTGTATACATTTGACGATGGTGGCGGTGCTGTCCATCAGCGTTCCGTCCCAGTCGAAGACAATCAGATCGAATTGCTTTCTTGCCATGTCTTGCGGCGCTCGTGGCGCCGGCTCCTCATTTCCGCCTGCAAGAACCCAGGCCCGCCGGCAGGATCTGCCGCTGGCGGGACCGGGTTCCCGGTTGGCGCGTTATCGATTGGTGGTGCGTGCTTTGACTTCTTGCGCTGGCCCCAAGCTTACCAAGAAACGGTCGCATTCCGCCGGCAACGGGGCCTTCAAGGTCATCGGCTGGCCCGTCTCCGGATGCTGGAACGTGATCTGGTACGCGTGCAGGAACATCCGGCGCAATGCGCCGCGCGTGTCGGTTGCCTTCTGAAGCTGCTTGTCGGAGTGCAAAATCGCCGTATTTCTCGTCACCGAGGATCGGAAAGCCGGAGCACGCCAGGTGCACGCGGATCTGCTGCGTGCGCCCGGTCTTGAGCTTCCGCCTCGAGCAGCGCGTAGTCCGGCCACTTGCGCAGCAAATTGAACACGGTGTGCGATTCCTGGCCGCCGGCTCTGCACGACGACGCGACGCTCGCCGTCCGGCGTCGTGTATTTATGCAGCGGCAGCTGACGTGCTGGCGTCGATTACGCCAGTCGCCCGCGACCATGGTCAGGTAGCGCTTGTCGGTCTTGCCGTCACGCATTTGCTCGTGCAAGCTGGCTCAGCGCGGAACGTTTCTTTGCGAGCAACAGCAGTCCGGACGTCTCGCGGTCCAGGCGGTGCACCAGTTCCAGGAATTTCGCATCCGGCCGGGATGCGCGCAATTGTTCGATGACGCCATACGACACCCCCGAGCCGCCGTGCACGGCCACGCCGGCCGGCTTGTCAATCACGAGCAGGTGGGTGTCTTCGTGCACGATGCGGAACTCGGCCCCGGGCACCGGGCGGCGCCGACAGGCTTCTCGGCCATGCGCACGGGCGAGATGCGGACGATGTCGCCCGTCGCCAGGCGGTACAACTGATCGATACGACCTTTGTTCACGCGCACTTCGCCGGAGCGAAGGATGCGGTAAATGTGGCTTTTCGGGACACCCTTGCAGACGCGCAGCAGATAATTATCGATGCGCTGACCTGCTTCTTCCTCGGTAATTGTGACAAACTGGGCGGTGGCAGCGGGCGGCTATCTGTCTGTGATGAAGGGGGAACAACATCGTTTTGCAAGGTCATTCGCTTTGTCTTCCCAGAAATTCTCTCTAAGTCCTTCATTTTGAATATATAATCGACAGGCGGCGGTCAAACCTCTGCTGGTGTAAGAATTAAAACGATATTTTACACAGGGGCGTCTCCATCGGCCCCGCCAAAATGCAAATTCGATGGAAAAAAACGGAATCCCAAAAAATCGTCGCAAGCGGCAGCGGTCGCGGCATCGCAGCGACAATGCGAACGCGCAGCGGGTTTGGCGGGATTCCTAGACGTGTACGCACATTCCTGTGCGAACCTGGGTTGCACCGCAGTTGCAACCGGGTAGCCGTACAGGATGCAGGATTGGATTGTTTGGAATTGTAAGGATAAGTACCGGCAAGCCGGCCCGACGGTCGGCTCGCGGTGATGGTGTCGATAACGCTTGCCGCTTCGCCCGACCCGAAGTTAGAACCTCGAAGCCGTCGTGAGCGGTAGCAGTGTTGTTGGAGACAGTGATCCGGGAAGGTCATGCGGGTGCGCACTGCGCATCGCAATCTTCAAGGTCCGGATCGCGCACCCCGGCAGCATCGCATCGCCCGGCTGTTCCAGGGTTCCACAGGCAGCAGGCCCGGCTTGGGATCAAGGCTGATATTCGCCTGATTCGCAACCGGGTATGCATGCCGACTGAAAGTCTGGCTGCGTCGCACCGCTTGCCTGCCCCTGCGCCGCCCCGATCGGGCCGCCCGGGCCGAGCAAGACGTTCGTGCGCGCGGCAATTACGTTCGACGCCACTGCGCCCTGTGGCCGGCAATGCCGTGCCACACCCCGGGCATACCACCGCCAACACTCCCTTCCCGCGTACATCCCTGTACTTGCGCCGTTCTGTACTTCTGTACAAGACGGCATGAAACGGCCCACGGGTCGCGGAGTTTATAAAAATGAAACGTATGTTGTTTAACGCTACGCAGCAAGAAGAGCTGCGCGTAGCGATTGTCGACGGCCAGAAACTGATCGACATCGATATCGAAACCGCTGGCCGTGAGCAGCGAAAATCGAATATCTACAAAGGCGTCATCACCCGCATCGAACCCTCCCTCGAGGCCTGCTTCGTCAGCTACGGCGAAGAGCGCCACGGTTTCCTCCCCTTCAAAGAAGTTGCGCGCACCTATTTCCGCGACGGCGTCGACGTGCGGAATTGCACCATCAAGGAAGCCCTGCGCGAAGGCCAGGAAATCATGGTCCAGGTGGAAAAGGAAGAACGCGGCAACAAGGGCGCGGCCCTCACCTCGTTCATTTCGCTGGCCGGCCGCTACCTGGTCCTGATGCCGAACAATCCGCGCGGCGGCGGCGTGTCGCGCCGCGTCGAGGGCGAAGAGCGCCAGGAACTGCGCGAGACGATGGACAAGCTGGACCTGCCGCAGGGCATGTCCGTCATCGCCCGCACGGCCGGCATCGGCCGCAATGTGGAAGAACTCCAGTGGGACCTGAACTACCTGATGCAGCTGTGGCGCGCGATCGAAGGCGCCGGCAAGTCGGCGCCGGGTCCGTTCCTGATCTATCAAGAATCCTCGCTGGTCATCCGCGCCATCCGCGACTATTTCCAGCCTGACATCGGCGAAGTCCTGATCGACACCGACGAGATCTTCGACCAGGCCCAGCAGTTCATGAGCCACGTGATGCCCGACATGGCGCACCGCGTGAAGCGCTACACGGACGACGTTCCGCTGTTCTCCCGTTTCCAGATCGAACACCAGATCGAGACCGCGTATTCGCGTACCGTCCCGCTGCCGTCGGGCGGCGCGATCGTGATCGACCACACGGAAGCCCTCGTCTCCATCGACGTCAACTCGGCGCGCGCGACGCGCGGCTCGGACATCGAGACCACCGCCTTCAACACCAACTGCGAAGCGGCCGACGAAGTGGCCCGCCAGCTGCGCCTGCGCGACCTGGGCGGCCTGATCGTCATCGACTTCATCGACATGGAAGTCGCCAAGAACCAGCGCGAAGTGGAACAGCGCCTGAAGGATGCCCTGCACCATGACCGTGCACGCGTCCAGATGGGCAAGATCTCGCGCTTCGGCCTGATGGAACTGTCGCGCCAGCGCCTGCGTCCGTCGCTGTCCGAAGGTTCGCACGTGACGTGCCCGCGCTGCTCCGGCACCGGCCACATCCGCGATACCGAATCGTTCGGCCCTGCAAGTCCTGCGCATCATCCAGGAAGAGGCGATGAAGGAGAACTCGGCCGCGATCCACGTCCAGGTCCCGGTCGACGTCGCCGCCTTCCTGCTGAACGAAAAGCGCGGCGAAGTGCTCAAGATCGAGACGCGCCATCGCATCACGGTCATCCTGGTCCCGAACAAGCACCTGGAAACCCCGCACTACAAGCTCGAGCGCATCAAGCGCGACGATCCGCGCCTGGACGACGACGCCGCCAGCTACACGATGGCCGAATCGGCCGACACGGACATGGCCTTCGCCAAGCGCCAGAAGGAAGAAGCCAAGCCGCGCCAGGAAGCCGTCGTCAAGACCATCACCCCGGCCCAGCCGGCACCGCTGGTCGAGCGCCAGCCGGCCAAGCCGGTCGAAGCGCCGGCGCCCGCCCCTGCTCCGGTCGCCGCTGTTCCAGTCGCACCGGCCGCGGAAGACGGCTTCTTTGCCAAGCTGCGCAATTTCTTCTTGGCCGTCCGGCCCCGATCGCACCGCCGCCTGCTCCGGCAGTCCCGGCCAAGCCCGCTGAAGCGGCTCCGGCCGCCGGCGAACGCGGCGACCGCAATGGCCGCGGCCAGCGCGCCCGTGGCGGCCGCAACGGCACCGGCACCGGTAAAAACCGTGCCGAGCGTGAAGACCGCGAACTGAAATCCGCTGGTGCCGAGGATGGCGCCAAGCCGGTCGAGGCGGAAGGCAAGCCGGCACGTCCGCCGCGCCCTCCGCGTCAACCGCGCGAAGCCCGCGAACCGCGCGAACAGGCCGCCGCCACGGCGGACGGCCAGCCGCAAGCGAGGTGCTGGATCATCCAACTAACTCCTGGTTT
>NZ_CDRNIL010000028.1:0-2240 GCF_977014125.1 Massilia phosphatilytica | reverse complement strand
TGTTATGTTGCACTTCGTTCAGTTACGTATTGCTAAGGTTAAAACGGAGGAGTTAGTTGGATGATCCAGCACCTATCGCCACGGGACCGTCGACGAGTCGTGGGCCAAGGCGCACCACGCCGTGTGGTACGAGGAAGTGCAGGCCGGCGTCGCGCCGGGCACGTTCGACGACCGCCTGCCGCCGGACCAGCGTCCGCCCGCGGGCAATCCGCCGCCGCGGCCGGCGCACTGAGGGGACAGCGATGAAGCGGACGACGACGATCATGGCGCTGGCCGTGCTGCTGGCCGCGACGGCCTGCAAGCAGCACGGCGACAACGCCCAGCGCAAGACGAAATTCCCCGGCATGGTGACGGCCGACGGCGGCACCAGCGGCCAGGTGATGGCCGCCCATGCCGGCCCCAAGACGGACGCTGGCTATGCGGGCGGCACGCCGGGCATCGCCGGCGGCAGCGGCGGCAACACGGCCGGCGCGGCGATGGGCGGTTCCGTGCGCGAGACCGGCCAGGGCCCCAGCCAGGGCGTGACCCCGCCCAGCGGCGCCGGCACCCAGGGCACGACGCAGACGCAGCCGGGCGACAACGGCAGGCCGGCCGCGCCGACGCCGGCCGAGGTGGGGCCGCAGCCGCGGGCCGTCAACCGCGATCCCGGTCATTCGGCGGCGCCGGGGCGATGACATGGACACGATGAACCGGATGAACCGGATGAACCGGATGAGCCAGATGAACAGGATCGCCGCCGCGCTGGCGCTCGTCCTCGCCGCCGCCACTGCACACGCCGCGCTGCCGGCGCCGACGCCCGCGCAGCAGCAGGCCGCCGCGGCCAAGAAGGCGAAGGCGGACGCCCAGGCCGCGCTGGACAAGCAGGCGCTCGCCGCGTCGATGGACGCCGTCGCGGCCCGCTGGCGCGCGCGCGCCGCGGCGCAGGGCTGGAAGGCGCACGCGCCGGTCGCGATCGCCGCCGCCGCGCCCGCCGCCGCCCCGGCCGCCCCGGCCGGACAACCGGACGGCAAGCTGACGCCCGCCGGCGCCGCGGCCCCGATCAAGAGCGAGAAACTGGGCACGGCGCCGCCCAGCACCGACGTCAAGGCCGGCCCGACGAAGGCCGAGCCGGCCGGCACGCCGCCCACCGTCCAGAAAGGCACGCCGAAGGTGCACAACCAATGAAGATGGGATCCATGCCGATCGCCGTGCTGATGCAGCGGCGCACCGTCAAGCACCGCTGGGCCGACGAAGCGTGGGAAGCCGTCGGCGTCGTGCCCGACCGCGGCGACCTGCCGCCCCTGCGCTGCTGAGCGAGTTGCCCGAGCGCGACTACTACCTCGTCTCCGGTCTCGAACTGGAACTGTATCCGGACGAGACAGGGCTACTACGAGAACTGCGTCGCACCCGAATCGAAGGTGTTCGTGCTGTGGCGCATGCAGGACGGCCGCGCGATGCCCGTGCGGGCGTCGGTCAGCTGACGTCGAGGGCACGCGCATGTTCGACTCGGGCGAGCACGCGGACGGCGTGACGATGCCGGCCGAGGTCTACGCCTGGCTCGCGGGCTACCTGCGCGAGCACTACCAGCCCAGGCCGCGCCGCGGCCGCCAGCACGGATGACGGGGCCATGACGGAACGTCCCGTGCCGGACGAAGGCTTCCTGCGCCGCTGGGCGCGCCGCAAGACCGCAGCGCGGGCGGAACCGGCGCCGGCCGCGGCCAGCGGGGACCTCACGCCGCCGGCCGAGGCGAACGTGGCCGCCGTGTCGGGCGCCGCAGCCAGCATGGCCGTCGCGCCGCCGGTCGCGGCAAGAGCCGCCGCCGTGCCGCTGGCCGCGGCAAACGCGGCTGGCGCGCCGCAAGCCGCCACCGCCCCCGCGCCCGTGCCGCCGCCGACGATGGACGACGTCGCCCGCCTCACCGGCAACTCCGATTTCTCCGCCTTCGTCGCGCGCGGTGTCGACGCGGCCGTGCGCCGCACGGCGCTCAAAATTGTTCGCCGATCCGCACTTCAATACGATGGACCGGCTCGACGTCTACATCGACGATTACACCAAGCCGAGTCCCGTGTCCGACGCGATGCTCGCGTCGCTGGCGCACGCGAAGCAGCTGTTCCGGCGCGCCGTCGACACGGACGATGACGCCGACGATGACGCGGCCGGCGCCGACGATCCCGGCGCCGGCCGCCCGGCCGCCGCGGCCACACCGACAAGGTGCTGGATCATCCAACGAACTCCTCCGTTTTAACCTTAGCAATACGTT
>NZ_CDRNIL010000027.1:0-2889 GCF_977014125.1 Massilia phosphatilytica | reverse complement strand
TTTCCCTGCGCGGACGAAGGCCACGGCGGCGGCGGTCTGCTCGAACTGTTTGAAGCTTGCGGTGAACAATTGCACGGCAACACATCGAGCGACGACGCCGACGCCCTGGCCGGGCGCGTGCTCGACACGCTCGACTGGGACGACTACATCGTGCGCGTCGACGACAGCCGCCCGCTGTACCTGATGCGCGCCGGCCGCTTCGACGACAGTTACGGCGAGCGCGTCGACCGCCTCGACTGGGACGCGCTGTTCTGCGCCTGCCCGGCCCTGTTTCGCACGTTCGCGGCCCACGTGGCGCGGCGCTTCGCCCACGTCCTGATCGATTGCCGCAGCGGACGCTCGGCGGCGGCCAGCGTCTGCACGGCGCTGTTGCCGGACAAGATCGTCGGCCTGTTCACTCCCGATGCGCGCAGCCTGGACGGATTGCAGGGCGTCGTCGCGCGCGCCCTCGACTACCGCTGCAGCCACGAGGACGAGCAGCGGCCGCTGCTCGTCTATCCGCTGCCTTGCCCCATCGACGGCGCAGCCGATGTGCGGCTGCGCTGGCGCTTCGGCGACGCCCAGCGCGGCCAGCCGGGCTACCAAGCCAGGCTGGAGCAGATGCTGGCCGAATGCTACGGCCTGTCCAGCGTCGCGCTCGACAGCTACCTCGACGAAGTGCAGCTGCCGCAGGCCGCCATCGTCGGCATGCCGCCGGCGCGCGGCCGGGTCCAAGCGGGCGAGCGCGACCGGTGCGGCCCGCAACGCGCCATCGACACCCTGCTCGAATGGCTGGCACCCGGCCATTTCCCATGGCGCCCGCTGCCCGAGGTGCGGCTCGTGCAGGCCGTGGAGGCGCTGGGCGAACGTGCGGCCGATCCGCAGGCGCCCGCGCTCGTGCGCGAACTGGCGCGCCTGGCCCAATTGTATTCTGGGGCAACAAAGCGAACTGGAAGCGGCGCGCCGCATCGAGCAGCACGTGGTCGCGCTGGAGCAGGGCCTGCACGCGATGGAGGAGGGCAAGCGCGGCCACGCGGCGCCGCGCCGCCCGGGCGAGCCGCCGCCGGACGCCCTGGACGACAAGCTGTCGCGCCTGCAGGAATTGATCGACGCCCGCAGCCCCCACGAGGCGCGCGCGCTGGCGGACAGCCTGCGCTCGACGATCTTGCGGCCGAGTGTGGCACATCCGCTACGACGGCGCGGGGCCGCGATGATCAAGCAGGTTTACCTGCAGGAAGGCGACAAGGACGCGCTGCTGGCCTTCACGCTGGACGAGGTGTCGTCGCTCGAAGGCGCGCTGATCCAGGCCGCGGGAGGGCGCCCGCTCGTGGCGGGCTGACGCGGCGCCAGCGTCGCGCCGGACGCCAATAAATGTGGCGTCCGATAGGTCGATCTTGCCGTTGCTTCAGGTAAAATCGGTGCATGCGTATCCTTATCAGTAACGACGACGGCTATCTCGCTCCCGGCATCAACGCCCTGGCCGATGCGTTGGCACAGGTCGCCGACATCGTGGTGGTCGCGCCCGACAGCAATCGCTCGGGCGCGTCCAACTCATTGTCGCTGGACCGCCCGCTGTCGGTGTCGAAGGCTGCCAATGGTTTCTATTTTGTCAACGGCACCCCGACCGACTGCGTGCACATCGCATTGACGGGGCTGCTGGACACACGCCCCGACCTGGTCGTTTCCGGCATCAACAATGGCCAGAACATGGGCGACGACACCTTGTACTCGGGTACGGTGGCGGCGGCGACGGAAGCGTATCTGTTTGGCATCCCGGCCATCGCTTTTTCCCAGGTGCACGGTGGCTGGGCCGAGGTCGAATCGGCCGCGCGGGTGGCGCGCGACATCGTGCTGCGCCGTTTCGAGCTGATCGAGTCGCCGTTCCTGCTGAACGATAGATATCCGAACATGCCATATGACCAGATGGGGCCGCTCACGCCGACCCGCCTCGGCCGGCGCCACCAGTCCGAGCCCGTCATCCGCGGGCAGGACCCGCGCGGGCGCGAGATCTTCTGGATCGGGGCGCCCGGCGCCTGCCGCGACGCGGGCGAGGGCACGGATTTTCATGCGACGAGCCAGGGTTGCGTGTCGGTGACCCCGCTCCAGGTCGACCTCACGCACCGCGACCAGCTCGATTTGCTGCGGCGAGGGCTCGGATGAGCGAAAAGCGCAGCCAGTTTCCTCTGCCGCTCTCGTCCGTGACGGGCGGGAGCACGCGAAAGCCCGCTGCGCCGGCGCCGGTCGCCACGCCGCAGACGGCAACCCAGAACGCGCGCGAAAACAACCAGCACCGCACCGGCGCCGCGCCCGCCGTGCCGGGCACGGCCAAGCCGGCCGCGGTGCAGCCGCAGCAGACGGTGGTGCGCTCCGACCTGGCGGCCACGGAGGCGCCGCGCCGCGCGATGGGCGAGCAGCGGATAGACGAGCAGCGGCCGCTGCTCGTCCTCGTGGCTGCAGCGGTAGTCGAGGGCGCGCAACTGGACGCCCTGCAATCCGTCCAGGCTGCGCGCATCGGGAGTGAACAGGCCGACGATCTTGTCCGGCAACAGCGCAGTGCAGACGCTGGCCGCCGCCGAGCGTCGCTGCGGCAATCGATCAGGACCATGGGCGAAGCGCCGCGCCACGTGGGCCGCGAACGTGCGAAACAGGGCCGGGCAGGCGCAGAACAGCGCGTCCCAGTCGAGGCGGTCGACGCGCTACGCCGTGACTGTTCGTCGAAAGCGCCGGCATCAGGTACAGCGGGCGGCTGTCGTCGACGCGCACGATGTAGTCGTCCCAGTCGAGCGTGTCGAGCACGCCCGGCCAGGGCGTCGGCGTCGTCGCTCGATGTGTTGCCGTGCAATTGTTCACCGCAAGCTTCAAACAGTTCGAGCAGACCGCCGCCGCCGTGGCCTTCGTCGCAGGAAGATC
>NZ_CDRNIL010000026.1:0-3749 GCF_977014125.1 Massilia phosphatilytica | reverse complement strand
TGTAACATTGCTGGAACCATACGTATTGCTAAGGTTAAAACGGAGGAGTTAGTTGGATGATCCAGCACCTAGGACAGCACGATGTCGGAGCCGCGCTTGATCGTGCTGTTCAGGCCCATGAACGGGGTCTCGCAGATCGCGATCACGGGCATGCCGCCCACGTTGTCGAAGCGCGCCTGCATAGAGGTCGAAGATGTAGACGTCGGGCAGGAAATACACGGAGGCCGTCGTATCCTGCAACTCTTCGATGAGCTTGCGGATGCGCGGCTGCGCCGAGATCGGCTGGCTGATGAGAGATCATCTTGATGCCGTTGTTGCGCACGTACTGCGCGAGCTCGTCCGTCTTGCCGAGCATCGGGGTGCGGCAGCTCGGCCGGACGGCGGTCGCCGTCGCGGTCGTCGAAGAAACCGCGCACCTGCATGAACAGGTTCGGATGGCGGTCGCAGATGGCGGCGAACTCGAGGCCCACGTCGTTGACGCCGACCACCACCACGGACCGCACTTCGCGGCTTTTGCCGGGCCGGTTCGCCACGCGCACGGCGATGCGGCTTCCCAGCAGGATCAGCGGCGTGGCCACGGCCCAGGCCAGCAGCACGCGCTCGTCGTAATGATCATTCGAGGCCGCTGGACGAGCCGAGGAACATCAGCACGGCGAGCGTCACGCACCAGCCGAACACGGTGTCGCGCGCATACGCCCACATGCGGCCGCTGCGCCACGTGCGGTAGGGATCGATGTGCTGGTACACGGCCGACGAAATGAAAAAGGCCAATACCATCAGCACCAGCAGGTAGCCCGAGAACGGTTCATGGAACAGCAGCGCCGACAGGTACAGCGTGCCCATGATGATCAGCGGATCGAGTACGCGCTGGAAAAACGAAATCAACGGTATGTCATTGACGGTCATGAGAATGATCAGGAACTGCGCAATCAGAACTGCGCACTGGCCGACAGCGTCACGCTGTTCGACTTGAAGCTGCCAGTACCGAGCACGGCCGACCCGGTGCGCGCCTGGTGCGCGAGCCCGGCCGATACATGCAAGGTCGGCCGCGGCGAGCCAGGTCGCGGACAGGCTGCCCGTGCGAATGGAATCGCGGATGTCGCCCAGCCTGGCGAACGTCTCGCGCGCGTAGTAGTTGCGCCGTTCGTAGACGGCGTCGGCGTTCACCTTGATCTTGGCCGTCGCATCCCACTGCGCGCCGACGCTGGCGCCCTTGTTCAGCGTATAGCTCACCACCGTGCTTTCCAGCGGCGCGAAGTCGCGCCAGACGGCGGCCGTGTAGGTCATCTTGCCGCGCGGCTGGTACGTAGCCTTCACCTTGCCGGCGATGCCGCTCGTCTTGCCCGTGCCGAACGAAGGCTGGTTGCGCCGCGTGTAGCCGACGAGGGCATCGAAGCTCGTCGAGCCCGTGGCCAGCCACAGCACGCGCGCCTTCAATTCGTCCTGCGTGAAATTGTCGTTGAGGAGGAACGGACCGACGGGACGCGGATACGGATACTTGCCCTTGACCCGCCGCGCCACGAGGCCGACGGTGCTGCCGCTGCTCGGCAGGTAGTCGAGCTCGAGCTCGCTCGCGTCCTCGGTCCGGTTGTTGTAGCGCTGGGCAAACAGCTCGTAGTCGTACTTGTCGCGCTGGAAGCCGGTGCGGACGCGCCAGGACGAATGGAAGCGCCACGCGCCTTCGGCGAACTGGCTGCGGCTGCGGCGCAGGTTGCGCTCGTTGCTCGCGAAATCGGTGTACGGCGCGAGCACCTGTTCGTAGGTCGTGCCGACCTTGCCTTCCAGGTGATTGCCGAGTTGCCAGAACCAGGTTGCTTGCACGTCCTTGCCATCGTAATTGAGCTGTTTGAAGTGGTTGAAGTCGTACTTGGACAGCTTGGCGACGATGGAAATCCGTTGCCGGCTATAAGTCTTATCGAAGATCAATCCCCCCTCCCGCTGCCACCACGAATCGGCCCGGGTGCCGTCGAATGCAGGCGCATCGTCGGGCACGCGCAGCAGGTTGTCGTCGTGGCCGTAGGACACGCCGGCGTACAGGTGCAGCGCATCGTTGGGGCCGGCACCGGCCGGCAGCGTGAACAGGGTGCAGAGCAACAGGGCAAGGGGACGTACGCGGGAATTCGACATGGTCGTTTATCTTCTTTGAAGTGTTAATTGCCGGACGACTTACCAGTAAGACCAGTTCCCGGTTCGAACCACCCACACGCCCAGCAGGCCGTTGGTCACGGCATGCGCCAGGATCGGCGACCACAAGTTGCGGTGACGCATGTACAGCAGGCTGTAGGCCGCACCGGCAACGATCCCGGCAAGCCAGAGGTTATGTTCGAAGCCGAACAGCAGGACGGTAATGACGAAGCTTTTGATACTCAGTTGAGAGGGCTCAACCGACTCGAAATCAGGATCGTCCACCCAGCGCATCAGGAAAGAACGCCAGAACAATTCTTCCATGATGGGCACGACGAGCGCGGCGCCGGCGATGCGGATCGCCACGAGCAGCCAGTCGATGCGGCCGCCGACGCGCGGGTCGAAGCCGGGCGGCGAACCGACGAGCATCCAGCCGGCATCCAGGGTGATCCACAGCACGAGCACGGCGACGCCCGTCGCCAGCGCGATCGACGCGGGCAACGGTGCCAAGCGGAAACGGGAAAGTTCTTGATAGCGGCGCCAGAACAGCGCCAGCAATAGCGCCACGAGGGCGATCTTGGCGGGATACAGCCAGCGCAGGGTGTCCGGCCGGACACCCAGGCGCTCGAGCACGTCGCCGGCAACGATGAAGGCGAGGTAGGCGGCGAAAGGGAGGATGCGGAGCCAGGCCGCGCGGGTGAACATGGGAGCGTCGGCGGGGATGGCTGCCGTGGCGGGCACGGCGTAGCGGTCGTCATGCTCAGTCATGTTTCTCCGTCAGCGGGCATCTGGCCCGCGCTTGTCGCGATGCGCTAGCGCATGGGTTACTCTCCCCTCGCGCGCGCTTCGAGGCGCTCCCAGCGCTCGAGGGTCTCGAGCAGCGATTCCTCGAGCTCCGCGAACCGTGCGTTCATCCGGCGCGCGTCGGCGGGATTGGTCTTGTAGAAGTCGGGCGCATTCAGCTGCGCCGTGATGGCCGACTGCTCGTCTTCAAGGCTGGCGATGAGCTGCGGCAGTTCTTCCAGCTCTCGCTGCTCCTTGTAACTCAACTTTACCTTCTTGCCGGATGCGTTCTGTGCGCTGGATGACATATCCTGTGCTTTAGCCGGTGCGACCTTAGCCGGCGCCGCGGGCGCCGCCGCCACGGTCGACTTCACGCGTTCCCAATCGCTGTAGCCGCCGACAAATTCTCGCCACATCCCCTGCCCTTCGGAAACGATGACTTGCGTGACGACGTTGTCGAGGAACGTGCGGTCGTGGCTGACGAGGAAAACGGTGCCGCTGTAGTCCGTCAACAGTTCTTCCAGCAATTCGAGCGTGTCGATGTCGAGATCGTTGGTCGGTTCGTCCAGCACGAGGCAGTTGGCCGGCTTGGCGAACAGGCGCGCCAGCAGCAGGCGGTTGCGCTCGCCGCCCGACAGCGATTTCACGGGCGAACGCGCGCGCTCGGGCGCGAACAAAAAGTCGCCCAGGTAGCTCATCACGTGCTTGCGCTGGCCGTTGATCTCGACCCAGTCGCTGCCCGGGGCGATCGTGTCGGCCAGCGACGCCTCTTCGTTCAGTTGCGCGCGCATCTGGTCCTGGATCATCCAACTAACTCCTCCGTTTTAACCTTAGCAATACGT
>NZ_CDRNIL010000025.1:0-2097 GCF_977014125.1 Massilia phosphatilytica | reverse complement strand
CACGTCAGCTCCGGCAACGTGCTGGATGCCGGAATATACGGCTTGACGGTCGGCGGGCTGGGGTCGTAAGGCATGGGAGGGGTTTCCTTCAGGCGTGGGTATTGACGAACAGGACCATCGGGATCGCCGGACGGGCCCTGAAAGCGTGACTATCGCACATGCCGTAGTGGAAGAAAAGCGGATTATAATTTCGCACATCGCCCGTAGTTACGGTCTCCCAACGGGTTCTCGACCCGCATCAAGAGAGTTTTGTTTTGACAAATACCCGCAAGCCGGCAACGCCGCGCGCCCGCCGCCAGCGCGGCTTCCTGATTCCGGCACTGGCCATCCTGGCCGCCGTCATCGTCCTGTTCATCGCCGGCGTCGGCGGTTATATCGTGTTCCGCGTGCTGCCCAACGTGCCGGCGCTGGATGCCGTCACCGACTACCGGCCCAAGATCCCGCTGCGCATCTATACGGCAGACAACGTCCTCATCGGCGAGTTCGGCGAAGAGCATCGCGATTTCGTCCCGATCAAGAAGATCCCCGACCTGATGAAGAAATCGCTGCTCGCCATCGAGGATGCCCGCTTCTACGAGCACGGCGCCATCGACTGGAAGCGCGCGATGGGCGCCGTCGGGTCGAACCTGCGCGGCGGCTTCGGCTCCGGCGGCGCGTCCACGATCACGATGCAGGTGGCGCGCAACTTCTTCCTGTCGCGCGAAAAGCGGCTGTCGCGCAAGATCAACGAGATCGCGCTCGCGTACAAGATCGAGGCCGCGCTGTCGAAGGACGAGATCCTCGAGCTGTACATGAACCAGATCTACCTGGGCCAGCGCGCCTACGGCTTCTCGAGCGCGGCGCGGATCTATTTCAACAAGACGCTGGACCAGCTGTCGGTCGCCGAAATGGCGATGCTGGCGGGCCTGCCGCAGAACCCGGCGCGCCATAATCCGGTCGCGAATCCGAAGCGGGCGCGCGAGCGCCAGCACGCGGTGCTGGGCCGCATGCGCGCGCTGAACTACATCACGGAAGAGCAGTACCAGAAAGCGCTGGCCGAACCGCTGCGCGTCAACCAGCGCGGCGTGCAGGACTACGGCACGCATGCGGAATACGTGGCCGAACTGGCGCGCCAGGCCGTGTACAACCAGTTCAAGGAAGACGCGTACACGAAGGGCATCCGGGTCTACACGACGATCCTGAAACCCGAGCAGGACGCCGCCTACGCGTCCGTGCGCCGCAACGTGATCACCTACGACCAGCGCCACGGCTGGCGCGGCCCGGAAGACCGCATGGACCTGCCGTCCGACCCGGCGGAACGCGAGGACGCGATCAACGACGCCCTCGGCAAGCGCCCCGTCAGCGAGGGCCTGATCCCGGCCGTCGTGCTGTCGGCGACGAGCAAGTCGGTGCACGTCGAGACGGTCGACGGCGACATGGTCGACCTCACCGGCGCGGGCCTGAAGTTCGCCCAGGCCGGCCTGTCGTCCGGCGCGAAGGCGAGCATGCGCCTGTCGCCCGGCGCGATCATCCGCGTGGCCAAGGATGCGAAGGACAACTGGAGCGTGACGCAGGTGCCGCAGGTGGCGGCCGCGTTCGTCGCCATCGACGCCGACACCGGCGCCTACCACGCGATGGTCGGCGGCTTCGATTACAACTTCCAGAAATTCAACCACGTGACGCAGGCCTGGCGCCAGCCCGGGTCCGGCATGAAACCGTTCATCTACTCGGCCGCCGTCGACAAGGGCTATTCGCCGGGCACCCTCATCCTCGACGCGCCGCTCGACATGCCGGGCGAGGACGCCGGCAGGACGTGGTCGCCGCAGAACGACGACAACAAGTACGACGGCCCGATCACGATGCGCCGCGCCCTGGCCGAATCGAAGAACGTGCCGTCCGTGCGCCTGCTGCGCGCGATCACGGTGCCGTATGGCGCACGAATTCGTCGGCAAGTTCGGCTTCGACCTGGCGCGCCAGCCGCAGAACTACACGCTGGCGCTGGGCACGGGTGCCGCGACGCCGCTGCAGATGGCCGGCGCGTACGCCGTGTTCGCGAACGGCGGCTACCGCGTGCAGCCCTACCTGATCGCCCAGCATCGAGGACGCCGACGGCAAGGT
>NZ_CDRNIL010000024.1:0-48403 GCF_977014125.1 Massilia phosphatilytica | reverse complement strand
CACTCAGTACGTCTGCACGTTCCCGTTGCTCTGGGGCGATGTCGATGCAAGCCAGGCCGCCAGAACAACGACCGTAAGCAATACAAGCGCTTCGATCCAAAGTATGCGCTTGAACCGCATCGGTAAAAGCTCGGGGGCGGCATTTCCTGCGGACTCGCGCGCGAGCCACGGCGGCATCACGACAAAGCGATTGATCCCACCCAGCATCGTCGCAACGCCTACGAGCAGCAGCTTCGCTACAAGCGTTTTGCCATACGGGTTGCCGACCAGGTTTTCGAATCCGCCCAGGTTGCGCCAGCTTGCATACAGGCCCGTGGCCAAGATGCCGGTAAGCGCGAACGTCGCCGAGCCGGATAGGGACGCTACATAAGCCGCCCGCGCGCGTCTGTCGGCCGTGGCCATGTTTTCGGTTGCCCTCAACATGACCCCGCCAGCAAGGAACACTTCACCGACCCATAGGCTGATCAGGCCGAGGTCGGCTCGCAGTCCGCCAGCAAGGGCAGGCTGAAGTCGCCTTCGCTGGCGGCGTGGCTGACCATGCCGCGCGTGTACCAGAATACGGCAAGCGCCGCCAAAGCTCAGCAGTGCAGGCACCTGGTCGCGATCGCCGCGCATGCAGGTTCCGAAGGTAGCCATGGCTAGCCCGAACATCCCAATGGACCACGCGAGCCCAAGGTGTGTCGAGGTCAGCATCGACCAGGCGGCGCCAGCCGCTTCAGTCACACTGGGACCTCGGCCATGGCCGCCGATCTCGAGCCACAACAGCGCCGCGTTCGCCGGAAGCCAGACGACGACACCGGTCAAGGAGTCTTGCGGACGGACTGGCGGCGCGCGTCGGCCAGCTGGATGCGTCACGACTAATCCACAAGCGCGAAGCGCTCGCTCCCGTGACGAGGGCTACCGCGACGTTCAGGAGGGCAGTGACGACGTGCTGGACAGCTTGCAGGTCCAGCCCCATCACTTGACCTTGAACGTGACTTCGCCCATTGCCTTATCTGGGCCGTTCGTGGGTCATCGTCGACCACTGGATGTGATACTCGCCCGAGCAGCGGTGGTAGCGGCGCCGTCATGACGGTAGGGACCGCCTTGTCGACTGGTGGTCGCGGTGACCGGGCATTTCGTCATCTTCGGGGTCCCATCACTCGATTTTGCCTGAACGCAGCAGTCTTGAGCGCCTCGTTGAGTGACGCGCACCGGCTTCGGTGCATCTCCGAGCGCGCTGCCGGCTTGGGCAATTCCGATGATTGCAACTTGGCGTGTGCGAATGCGACGAAGCTCAGCGGTACTTGCGAAAGCGAAGGCGGCCAGGGCCAAAAGGCGTTCGATCGGCACGCTTTAATTCCGCATTCTTCGGTCGGCTCGAGGTATGGTGTGGAGCGTCTGCCCGCAGCGCCGACAGAACGCCTGCAGCTTCAGCTCGCTTCCAGTTTGGTCACGGGCCATGTTGTACCGTCAGCTTGCCGGTGTCCTTGTCGACTTTCTTGACCTCGCCATCGGTCAGCACCACGCCGCGCCTGCCGCTTCGCAGGATGATGCGAATGCGCTGACCGATGGCGAGGTCAAGAAAGTCGACAAGGACACCGGCAAGCTGACGGTACAACATGGCCCGCTGACCAATCTAAACATGCCTGGTATGACCATGTCCTTCAAGGTGCAGGATCCGGCAATGCTCGACCAAGTGAAAACTGGCGACAAGATCCGACTGCGTGTCGAACGCATCAACGGGACCTTCACCGTGACCAAACTGGAAGCGGCCAACTGAAGCTGCAGGCGTTCTGTCGGCGCTGCGGGCAGAACGCTCCACACCCATACCTCGACCCAACCAAAGAATCAGGAATAAAAACATGCCCATCAAACACATTTTGGCCCTGGCCACCTTCGCTTTCGCAAGTACCGTAACTTCGGTCGCATTCGCACACGCCAAGTTGCAATCATCGGATCCCCAAGCCGGCAGCACGCTCGGAGATGCACCGAAGCAGGTGCGCCTCAAGTTCAACGAGGCGCTCGAGCCTGCGTTCAGCAAAATCAAAGTGATGGGACCCCAAAATAACGAAATCCCGGTCACCGCGACCACCGTCGACAAGGCGGATCCTACCGTCATGACGGCGCCGCTACCACCGCTGTCCTCGGGCGAGTATCACATCCAGTGGTCGACGATGACCCACGACGGCCATAAGGCAAAGGGCGAAGTCACGTTCAAGGTCAAGTGATGGGGCTGGACCTGCAAGCTGTCCAGCACGTCGTCACTGCCCTCCTGAACGTCGCGGTAGCCCTCGTCACGGGAGCGAGCGCTTCGCGCTTGTGGATTAGTCGTGACGCATCCAGCTGGGCCGACGCGCGCCGCCAGTCCGTCCGCAAGACTGCCTTGACCGGTGTCGTCGTCGCTCTGGCCGCGAACGCGGCGCTGTTGTGGCTGGAATCGGCGGCCATGGCCGAGGTCCCAGTGACTGAAGCGGCTGGCGCCACCTGGTCGATGCTGACCTCGACACACCTTGGGCTCGCGTGGTCCATTGGGATGTTCGGGCTAGCCATGGCTACCTTCGGAACCTGCATGCGCGGCGATCGCAACCAGGTGCCTGCACTGCTGACTTTGGCGGCGCTTGCCGTATTCTGGTACACGCGCGGCATGGTCAGCCACGCCGCCAGCGAAGGCGACTTCAGCCTGCCCTTGCTGGCGGACTGGATCCACCTCGGCCTGATCAGCCTATGGGTCGGTGAAGTGTTCCTTGCTGGCGGGGTCATGTTGAGGGCAACCGAAAACATGGCCACGGCCGACAGACGCGCGCGGGCGGCTTATGTAGCGTCCCTATCCGGCTCGGCGACGTTCGCGCTTACCGGCATCTTGGCCACGGGCCTGTATGCAAGCTGGCGCAACCTGGGCGCTTGCCGGCCTGACGCGGTCCGTTTTAGTTACAGATAAAGAAGGGCTGTGCACGCTGAGGTGCCGGCAACGAAGGCGTAGCCAGGTACGTCCGTGCCTTGGCAGGAACGAAACGTTCAGCAGTGTGAAAGGTCAGACGCGTGGAGGTCGCTCTAGAAGCGCAAGGTAGACCGATGGCAAGAGATGCCGGTCAAAGGGAATGGTTGTTGACGAAGAAGCAGTTGCCGGTAGCACGGCAACGAACGACGGTGCCATCGACAAACAGACGCTGCATGTCGCACAGGTGGCACACTTGCCGGCCTGATGATGAGACGCGGGATGATGATCGGCCTGTATGTCCGGACCCGTGTGCTCGTCATGGGCGTGAGCACTGGACATGTCGACGTCGTCGGCCATCGATTCGTGGTCGTGACTGTCCAGTGCCGCCACTGGCGGCACACAGAAGGACATCGTCGCGGAAGCGAAGCCTTGGAGCGGCACCGCCAGCAACGTCATCCAGACGATCAAGACTTTCAGGATGGCTTTCACACGTCGATTCTAGCATATGCGAAAGTATCGGCAATCCCATCGGCAGGTAAGCTTCGAACGTTGCGGTGCCGTATCGTGCGGACATGTCATTTTTGCATGTGCTAGATTGATTTACATGCGCCCATTCGTTCGAGTCCTCATGCTATGGATACTGATCGTGTCGCTGCCCGTGCAGGGCATCGCCGCCACGATCACATCGCCATGCAGAATGGCGCATACCACATCGGCAAGCCCGGAAGCTACGGTCATGGATGACTGCGACGAGCATGAGATGGCGATGTCGATGACCCAGTCGACCGCACAAGCGCACGCCAGCGTCGCCGCAGATCATGACATGCCCTGCGATAGTGGCGCCCACCAAAAGCATTCTTCCTGCCGGGCGTGCAGTGCCGGCTATATCGGCGCCTCGGCGCCCCCGCCGTTCGCAGTTGCTGGGTTTCCAGCAGAGCAGTTTGCAACTGACTCCGTTTCCCCAATCTCCTCCTTCACGGGCTGGATCCCATCCCGCATAGAGCGACCGCCACGCGGTTGACTTCCCAGGTGGGCTGAACGCTCTCCCGGCATCCGTCGGAGACGTCGCGCATGCGGGATGCACGCGACATGCCATCGATCGATGCCTGCCAGCCATTCATCTTCATTCGAACTTCGATATCGACGAAACACGCGCGGAGCCCGCACGCTTTGGGAGTGCGCGCAGGCCGCATCCGCCACGTAGCTGCGCAGCGAGGTTTGCTGCGAGTGCGCCTGCGTGCGCGACGCGGGCCCGTACTGCGGCAATTGTTTCATCACTTCATCTAGGGGAATACTTCATGCAGCAACGTGTTTTTGAGGAGAGTGCCGTGAACCGGTGGCGACGACGGCTCCTGCAGGGCGCAGGGGCCGCCGCCCTCGCCGGGCTGGTCCCAGCCAGACTGCTGGCAGCCGGTCAGGCCGCGCAGCCGATCTTGCGCGGCACCGAATTCGACCTGGAGATCGTGCCGGCGCCGGTCAACTTCACTGGCGCACCGCAGGTCGCCACCGCGGTCAACGGCCAGGTTCCTGGGCCGGTCCTGTACTGGAGCGAGGGCGACACCGTGACGCTGCGCGTGACCAACCGGCTGCCGGTCACGAGTTCCATTCACTGGCACGGCATCCTGGTGCCGGCGGAGATGGACGGCGTGCCCGGCATCAGTTTCACCGGGATTCCTCCGGGCCAGACCTTCACCTATCGCTTCCAGGTCAAGCAGAGCGGGACCTACTGGTACCACAGCCATTCCGAATTCCAGGAGCAGAGCGGCCTGGCCGGTTCGATCGTGATCGAGCCGAAGAACGGTGAACGGGTGAAGGCGGACCGTGACTACGTCGTCATGCTGTCGGACTGGGTCGATGGCGATCCTGCCAAGGTCTTTGCCAAGCTCAAGAAAATGAGCGACTTCTTCAACACCAACCAGCCGACCATCGGCCAGTTCCTGGACGACATACGGAAGAACGGCCTCGGGGCCGCGCTCGACAAGCGCAAGATGTGGAACCAGATGCGCATGTTGCCGACGGACTTCAGCGACGTGACCGCCAGCCGCAACCTGGGCGTGAGGATGGCCTACCTGATCAATGGTACGCCTACGGACAGGAACTGGACCGGCTTGTTCCGTCCGGGTGAGAAAGTCAGGCTGCGCTTCATCAACGGCTCGGCGACGACGATCTTCGACGTTCGCATTCCGGGTCTGAAAATGATGGTGATCGCTGCGGACGGACAGGACGTCGAGCCCGTGCCGGTCGACGAATTCCGGATTTCCGTTGCCGAAACCTATGACGTGCTGGTCGAGCCAACCGGCGACCAGGCCTACACCATCTTCGCGCAGTCGATCGGGCGTTCCGGCTTCGTGCGCGCGACGCTGGCGCCGCGCGCGGGCATGTCTGCCCCGGTGCCCGATATGGATCCGCCCCAGTGGCTGGCCATGCAGGACATGATGGGCGCGATGGCAATGGGGAGCATGGGCGGCATGTCGGGCATGGGCCAGGCGCCGGGCAAGGAAGGGAAGGCGCCGCACGACATGCACTCGATGGAGGGCATGCACGACATGCCGGGCATGTCTCACAGCGGGATGGGCGAGGGCCACGGGCAGATGCAGATGCCGATGCAGCACGCCGGCCATGGCGGCGGCCACACGATGCCAATGGCCCAGGGCACGCCTCCGAAAGTCACCCACGCCCGCACCGAGTATGGCCCGGGTGTCGACATGCACGTCGACATGCCTCGCACCAATCTCGACGACCCCGGCATCAATCTGCGCAACAACGGGAGGCGCGTGCTGACCTATGCCGATCTTCACACGATCGGTGGACCGGTCGATGACCGTGAGCCGACCCGCGAGATCGAATTGCACCTCACCGGCAACATGGAGCGCTTCATGTGGTCCTTCGACGGCCAGAAGTTTTCGGAGTCCAAGCCCGTCCACTTCAGGCACGGCGAGCGGTTGCGCATCGTACTGGTGAACGACACCATGATGAACCATCCGATCCACCTGCATGGCATGTGGAGCGAGCTCGAGTCGCCGAGCGGGGAGTTCCTGGTCCGCAAGCACACGATTAACGTGCAGCCGGCCCAGCGCGTCACTTACCGGGTGACGGCCGACGCCCCAGGCCATTGGGCTTACCACTGCCATCTTCTTTATCACATGGAAGCAGGCATGTTCAGGGAGGTGGTCGTTTCATGAAAACCGCAACGACGAAAACCGGTGCAGCGGTCGCGCTGCTGATCTTTGGCCTCGTGGCGGCGGACGCGGCATCGGCCCAGACGACCGAGCCGCCGAAGGAGGGCGGAACCGGCCAGACATCCGGCACGGGCCAGTCCAAAACGATGGAAGGAATGGATCACTCCCAGATGGACCATTCTCAGATGGACCATTCGCGGATGGACCACACGCAGATGGAAAAATCGCAGATGGACCAGTCCGGGATGGATCACTCGCAGATGAATCATGCGGGTGACGACCGGGTGCAGGACGCCAAGCCGGCGCCGCAACAGGGCAAACCAAGCATGGACCACAGCATGGGACAAGCGATGGGCGGCATGGGCGGAATGGGCCACGACATGAAGATGGGCCCGATGCAGGGCGGCAGTCCACCGCCCGACGCCCGCGATCCGGACGCCTATGCCGAAGGCACGAGCTTCGCGCACCTGCCAGGCAACGAGATGAACGACGAGATGCGCTTCGGCCGGATCCTGCTCGACAAGTTCGAATACGCGAAGGGTGACGGCGAACACGGCCAGAATCTAGACGCCGAAGCGTGGTACGGGAACGACTACAACAAGGCCTGGTTCAAGGCCGAGGGTGAGCGGCGCGGAGGGCACCTACAGTCCCTGCGTACGGAAGCCTTGTGGGACCGCACCTTCGCGACCTTCTGGAGTACCCAACTCGGCGTACGCCACGACAGCGGTGGCGGCGATTCGCGCAACTGGCTGGCCTTCGGCGTGCGCGGCCTGGCGCCGTACTGGTTTGATACGGAAGCGACCGCCTACTGGTCCGGTGGAAGGCTTGCCGCGCGTTTCAACGTGCGTTACGAACTGCTGTTCACGCAGCAGCTGATCCTCGAACCCGAAGTCGAGGCCAACCTGTACAGCCGCTCCGATCCGGCCAGAGGCGTGGGCAGCGGGCTGTCCGATCTCGAACTTGGCCTGCGCCTGCGCTACGAGATCCGGCGCCAGTTCGCCCCGTATGTCGGCGTGACCTGGGCGCGCAACTTCGGCGACACCGCCGACTATGCGCGGGCGAGGGGAGAACGAAACAAGAGCACGCAGATCGTTGCGGGCGTGCGCATCTGGTTCTGATCACGAAGCGGGGTGGCCATGACCACCCCCGCACTATCCATAGGGACGTTTTGAAGAGGTATTTTCAACCATTCAAGGAGAACGTCATGCAACAACAGTATCAATCATGTATCGATGCCTGCAACGCCTGCGCCGACGCCTGCGACATGTGTTCGACGGCCTGCCTGCAGGAAGACGACGTCAAGATGATGGCGCGCTGCATCGCACTCGACATGGACTGCGCACAGATCTGCCGGCTGGCTGCCGCCTTCATGGCCCGGGGCAGCGAATTCGCCGGAGCGCTCTGCCAGCTTTGCGCCCAGATCTGCCAGGCGTGCGGTGACGAGTGCGCCAAGCACCAGATGCAGCATTGCCAGGATTGCGCGGCTGCTTGCCGGCGCTGCGCCGAGGAGTGCCGCCGGATGGGATCGACCGCGGCGGCTTGAGGGCTTGCGTTCGCGATAACAATGCCTTCCCGCAGGAAGCGGGAAGGCGCATACGAAAGGAACCGCAAGATGAACTCCAGTCTGTTCCTTACACGGAAGCTGCTTGCCGCATGCGCCGTGACGATGGCGGCTTCCGCCGCACATGCAGACATCACGGTCTTCACCGACCGCGCTGCCTTTCTCAATGCGGTGTCCGGCTCGGCCACCGACACCTTCGACGACCTGGCCATGGTAGAAACCGGCAGCCCCCTGAGCCGCCTGGCCGGCGCCTACACCTACCAGGTAAGTGCAGGACCTGGCGACAGCGGCTTTTACCCGTCGGGAAGCGGGGGCGATATCTGGCTGAGTGGAACGATGTCCAGCGACGTCATCACGTTCAACGCGTTCTCGTCCGGGGTATTCGGCTTCGGTGGCAACTTCTTCGGAACCGATTCATTCGGCGCCTTCATGCCGGACCGCACCATCGTGCTAAGCGCGGTGTCCGGTGCGGACAGCGAGACATTCACGCTGTCGAATGCTTCACAGGACGCGTTTGTCGCGTTCCTGTCGGATCGTCCGCTCACCTCTGTGTCTTTCCAGAACATGGAGGACGACGGCACCGTGTACTGGGCAGCGGCGAACAATGTCGTTATGGCCGTGCCCGAGCCGGCGACGTGGTCGATGCTGTTGGGCGGACTCGGCGTTGCTGCTCTGGCTCGCCGGCGCAGCCTCACATCGAAGCAGGCAAAGACTGTGGCTTGAACCTCGCATCACAACCATACAGGAGAGAAAGATGAAACGCACTAATCTGTATTTCACGCACGCTGCAACGCCGGTATCGCGTTGCCGCACCTTGGCCACGCGTGCACTCGCGGGTTTGGCGCTCGTGGCGATCACGGGCACGGCGTCCGCGGACGGCCCGGGTCGCGGCTCGACTGCGACGTTCGAGAAGAACTATCTCGTCTTTATCATCGACCACCATTACTCGGCATTGCGGATGACCGAGCTGGCAGCCGGCACGGACACGCAACGCAATGCGCCTGTCAGCAATCCTGGCGAAGGGACGTCGCCGACACCTGGCTACGGCGCCACCGTGGCCAAGGCGAGCGATGATCAAATTCGCTCCATGTCTCGCCAGGCTAACCGCACGCAGCGAGAAGAAATCATGCGGGCCCAGCGCTTTTTGCGCGACTGGTACGGAATGCAGCACACGCCCCAACTCACCGCCGACGGCCAAAGGATGATCGCGACTCTCGAGAGTACGCCGGCCGGCGCACAGTTCAACCAGACCTTCCTGCGCACCTTCAGTAACCATCATCTCAGCGCACTCGCGCCCAGCCTGCACTGCCAGGTCAAGAGCGACATCGACCACGACTCCCTCCATCGCTACTGCGAGAACATCGTCGTGACGCAGAAGAACCAGATCAACGAGATGCGGCACATGCTGTGCGAGCAATTCCGCGATTGCGGATTCATGCCCGCTACCGGCGACAAGAGAAAGGATCAGGACTTCTGAAAGGCTTGCTCGCGCTAACCGGCAGCATCGGGCGCCGGGTCATGTTAACCCGGCGCTGTTTTACGTCGATTCGTTTTAAAGGAGAAATCAATGCAAGATTCGCCTGCACCTCACCGCAGCAATACGATGGCAACAATGAAATACACAACCTTTGCTCAAATGATCGCGGCTGGAACAATCGTCATGTTCGGGCTGATGTATCTGAATGTCTATTCAGACGACCACATATTCTTCAGCGAAACAAGAGCGTTCATGGCACTCATCATGGGTGCCACGATGGCAATCGTGATGCTTGCTTTCATGTGGAAGATGTATCCGAACAAAGGAGTCAACGTAGGAATCCTTATCGGAAGCCTAGTGGTATTTCTTGGTGCGCTATGGCTGGTGCGCAGCCAGGCGACGGTGGGCGACGTGGCCTATATGCGCGCCATGATCCCCCACCACTCCATTGCCATCCTGACCAGCGAACGCGCCAACATTACCGACCCGCGGGTTCGCAAGCTCGCCGACGGGATCATCGCTGCACAGAAAAAGGAAATTGGCGAAATGAAGGAATACATCCGGGATCTGGAGCGAAAGAACTGAGAGGCCAGGCGTCGTGCAGTGTGCCGACACAATGTTCATGCCGGCATTCCGTCATGCTGCTAGTGTGCTTTGCCTTAATGCTCCGCATGCCCCGAGGGTTTGCGCACCTGCAGCTCGACGTCGGGCTTGCTGGTGGCCGGCATCAGGCTGCGTCCAGCATCGCTGCTGCGTGCAGGCTCAGGCAACTGACCAGTCCATTCGTAGGCGACCGTACCCGCCGGATGCTTGTACCAGCCCGGGTCGCTGTAGTCGCCACGCTTCTGGTCCTTGCGCACCTTCAGCACGGTGAACATGCCGCCCATCTCGACGCCGCCGAATGGCCCGTCGCCAGTCATCATCGGCAGAGTGTTTTCCGGGATCGGCATTTCCATGCCTCCCATCGAGCCGCCCTTGTCGCCCATGACCATGTAATCCGGCACGATCTTGTTGATCTTCTCGGCAATGCCTCGGTGGTCAACGCCAATCAGCGTCGGCACGTTGTGGCCCATCGCATTCATTGTGTGATGTGACTTGTGGCAGTGGAAGGCCCAGTCACCCGGGTCGGTGGCGATGAACTCGATCGCCCGCATCTGGCCGACGGCGACGTCCGTGGTCACCTCCGGCCAGCGCGAGCCGGGCGGGGTCCAGCCGCCATCGGTGCCGGTCACCTCGAACTCATGACCGTGAACATGGATCGGGTGGTTCGTCATCGTCAGGTTGCCGACACGGATGCGCACACGGTCGCCTTGCCGTACCGGCATCGTGTCGATACCCGGGAAAACCCGGCTGTTGAAGGTCCAGAGGTTATGGTCGAGCATCGTGTTGACCTTCGGCGTATAGCTGCCCGGTTCGATGTCGTAGGCGCTGAGCAGGAACACGAAGTCGCGGTCGACGGCAAACCGCCCGATGTCCTTCGGGTGCGTCACCCAGAATCCCATCATGCCCATCGCCATCTGGGTCATCTCGTCGGCATGGGGGTGGTACATGAAGGTACCCGGGCGCTTCGCCACGAACTCGTAGACGAAGGTCTTGCCCGGCGCGATACCCGGCTGGGTGAGACCGGTCACGCCATCCATGCCGTTCGGCAGGCGCTGGCCGTGCCAGTGCACGCTGGTGTGCTCGGGGAGTTTATTGGTCACGAAAATACGCACCCGGTCACCCTCGACGACCTCGATGGTCGGGCCCGGGGACTGGCCGTTGTAGCCCCACAAGTTGACCTTCATACCGGGAGCGAACTCGCGCACCACCGGTTCGGCAACCAGGTGGAACTCCTTTACGCCGTTGTTCATCCGCCAGGGCAGGGACCAGCCGTTCAGGGTCACGACCGGGTTGAACGGACGCCCGGTGGCGGGTGGCGGCGGCACATGGGTCTTTGCATTGTCCATGACCATCGCTTCGGGCAGCGATGCTGCGCCCACACGGCTGACTGCGGCAGTGCTTACCGCGACGGCGCCGGCGCCTTTGAAAAAATCTCGACGGGAAATCATTGTGCTGTCCTTGAATCAGTATTGCCGCCTGCATTCATGGCGGTCTGAAGATTGGTGTCGGCGATCCAGAAATCGCGCTGCGCCGCGATGGAGGCGTTGACGGCCGCAAGCTGTTCGCGCGATTCGGCAAGCAATTCGAAGGTGCTCGCCAACATGCCGTTGTAGCGGAGCAGCACCTCGTCGGCGATCTGCTTGCGCAGGGGGACGACCCCGTCACGGTAGTGGCGGGCGATGTCGTAGGCGGTGCGATAGCTCGCATAGGCCTGGCGCACTTCGGAGCGCGCTTTCACGGCGATGTCGCCGGTACGGTGGACCGCCTGCATGTACCTTGCCTGTGCCCGCGCCACGCGCGCGCCGCCCCAGTCGAACAGCGGCAACTCGAGCGATACCTCGTAGCCGTTCTCGCGCGGCGCGCCGGTCGTGCTTTTGTTGGCGTAACCCGCATCGAACACATTGATGAAGCCGGTCGTCTTGGTCAGGCCGAGCGCCTGTGCCGTCGCCTGCGCATCCTGACGCGCGATGAGGACGTCGAGCCGCTGCAACAGTGCGGTCGCTTCGGCATTGGCCGGCTGGTCTGGCTGGGCGGGAAGATCGGGAAGTCGGTCCGGCAGGGTGAATGCGAGGGAAGGGCCCCACAGGCCCAGCAGGCGGACCAGTTCCTCGCGTGCGGTCGTGGCTTGCAGGCGGGATTGCGCCTGCTGGGTCAAGGCGTCCTGGTAGAAGGCGCGCTCACGCGCGGCGTCGAGGGTGCTCCAGTTGCCCGTGGCGCGCATGCGCGCGGCAAGCTCGGCTGCCGCCTCGGCCGATCCGCGTACCTTTTCCGCGAAGGCGGCTGGCCTGCGCCGCGGCCACGGCCGAGTAATACGCCTTGCGCGTGTCGGCCGCCAGGTTCACAGCCTGCATTGCCGCCTGCAGCTTGGCTTGTTCGAAGCGCCGACGTTCGATGCGGGTGCGGGCCGGCAGGGTCACGAGCGCTGCCAGGTCGAAGGACAGCCCCCGGTCGATTTCGGTCTCGCCACCCCCGCGTACCCGACCAAAGCTGAAGCCCGGGTTCGGCAGACGCCCAGCCTGGACGAAGTCCGCTTCGGCGATCGCGAGCTCGGCGAAGAACGCCTGCAGGCCCTGGTTGTTGAGCAGGGCAATGCGCACCGCAGCGTCGGCGGTGAGCGGTTTGGAGAGCAGGGCGGTCACTTCGGCCCGCGAGTCCTGGTCCCGCTTCAACGGTGCCGGCTGGGCGATGCGTTCCTGCGTCATCCGGACGACATCATCGAGTCCGCCATCTTGGGAAAAGCTCGCGCAGCCTGCGAGCAGCGCGGCGCTGACCGCTACGGCCAATCGACGCAGGCCAGGTCGTACAGGTGAGTTCATTGGTGCGCTCCTTCGTGTTCGTGCTTGCCGTGCATGTGTTCTGGCGTGGAGACCTTCTGGGATACGCCAGCAGTGGACTGTTCGCCCGATACGGAAGCTTCTGCTTCCTCGCCGAGGACGACGCGGTTAGCGCGAGCCCAGCGTTTATCGGGCGCTTGCGGCGCTTCCTTCGACGCGACGACATCGGCGAAGACGGATTGGTACTGCAGGGGCGCGACAGGCGCATTCGCGTCGGCGGCGGACGGCAAGGTCTGCTGCGCTTGCGCGCAAGCGAGCAGCGGCACGCCAGCTGCGAACAGCAGCAGGTCTGAAAATTTCATGGTTTGTTTCGTGTTGATTGAGGGCCGCACCAGGCAGCCCGGATGCGCGCCGTCAGCGCGCGCGGAAAAATCAAACGAGATCGAGGCGTGGTGGTCGCTCGAGGGCGGGAGGGACGAAGGACGTCATCGCGGCTTCCGCAAGAGCGTGCAGCGAGGAAGAGAACGGCGGTGCGTGGAAGGTCGGCAGTAGTGCCGGAGGCGCGGCGGCGCCAACGCAGCAACTTGCACAAGCGGCGCACTTGGCGTGTGACGAAACCGCTGTCTTCGAGCCAGCCTCGGTGCAGTGCTCTCCGTCCGCTTGCGCGGCGGCCCGATGGTGTTGGTGGCCGGTCATGACCACTGTTTCGTGCACGGCCTGTTCAGGCTGCCCGACCGCCATCGCAGCGCCGCCCTGCAGGGACAGCACCGTGATCGAAAGCCACAGCAGAAGGCGAAAGATCGTGCGCATCATCCAAACATGGTACCGCAAATCTAGAGAATGCATCAAGGCAGCGCTTTTGGCGCTTCGGACCGGATAAGACCAGCAAGGCCCTGCAGGCGTCAACTGCACTTGGGACTAGTCAGGACATCAACAATGGTTGGGTTATATCGTTATTCGGGTTTGTTCACACAGCGAGGCTGTCATGCCGAAAATCACCATTCTCGAAAAGACGAATCTGCAGGAAGACTGTTGGCACTCGATGTTGATCTCCCTGTTGAGGGGCCTCGCAGCGCTGGTGGTGGCCGCAGCACATCTGCGTGCCCAGATGTATCCCGGCTTCGGCACAGTAACGAAGCCCCCGTTGCTGTTTCAGGGCCTAGCGTTCGGCGCCGGATTCGCTTACCTTGCCGTGATCGTCTTTTTCGTGCTCAGTGGCTGGCTGGTCGGCGGAAGCTTTCTCAACAAGCTGGACGCGGACCGCGCGTTTCAGAATTACACGATCGACCGGGTCTCGCGGCTGTGGGTCGTGCTTGTGCCGACTTTCCTGATCGTGTTGCTTGCAGGTGCTGTCGTCGGCGCCCTCGATACGGCGCGCGTGTCGTTTTCGACGTCCGAGCCGTACTCGATGAGCGCGTTTTTCGGGAACATGATTGGCCTGCAAACGCTCATCGTCCCCCCGTTCGGCGGCAACTTTCCGTTATGGAGCCTGGCCAATGAGACCTGGTACTACGTGCTGTTCCCGCTCTTGGTGCTGGTGTTTCGGGGCAGGACAATCGCGACGCGGGCGGCGGCAGTGTTGGCGATCGGCGCCATCTTCCAGTTGGTGCACGGCAGCATATTGATTTATTTTTCGATATGGCTGTTAGGCGCGGCGTTCTCACGGGTGAAGATCGAGGCGGGTCCGCTCTGGCGCTGGTCCTTGCTGTTCCTGTTTGTCGGCAGCGCCGTCGTCATCCGGCTGAAGGGTAAAACCGACATCACGCCGGAAGGCTTTCCGCAATATCTAGTTTTCAGCCTGCTGCTCGTACTGTTCCTGTTGAGCATGCAGTTCAAGCGCCGCTTGGGGCCCAAGCTGGACTGGCTGGACCGGACGGGACGGTTCTTCGCGAACTTTTCATTCACCTTGTACGTGCTGCACGTGCCACTGATCCTGTTGATGGGGCATCTGCTCGCGTCGATGTTGGGTCTCGGCCAGCTCTCGCCCTACCGGTTGTCCCATTACCTCATGTATGGCGGCATGTATCTGGTACTCGTTGTCGGCGCTTACCTGTTCTATCTGCCTTTTGAGTCGAACACGCCGCGTGTGCGTCAGTGGCTGAAGATGCAGCTATTTGCACGTGTTCGTGCAGTTCGGACGTGATTGGAATCTAGTTGCCGGCCATGACGACAAAGTATCGAGGTAGGACTGCCGAAAATCTTGAGGTGCTTACCCATCTCTGGTGTAATGTCAGGCTTGTAATTTCGGTCTATAAGGAGCCTCGATGCGCCGACTGTTCTGCCTCGCGTTTTTTGCTGTGACATCACTTCCCGTCTTCGCCGCCAGTCCGACCGAGGTCGTTGGGGAGTACCATGCAGCGGTCGCCAGCGGTGATACCGCAAAGGCGCTGTCGCTACTCAGTCCCGCAGTCCAGATCTTCGAGAGTGGCCATGTCGAGCAGTCCAAGGACGAATACGCAGGGCACCATCTTCCCGCCGATGTCGCTTTCGCAAAGAACACAAGCCGGAAGGTGGTGAAAGGAAGCGAGCGGATAGGTGGCGACATGGCCGTCGTCATCCAGGAAACCGAGACGCAAGGCACGTATAAAGGTTCGGCGGTTCGCCTAATCGGGACCGAAACCGCAGTCTTGGAAAAGAAAGGTGAGGGATGGGTCGTTACGCATTTCCACTGGTCGTCCCGGAAAGTGAAGTAGAAGAGTTGCTGCAACGGCACGGGTAGCTTTCGCGTTACCTTTCATGGTGCTCGAGCTTGCTTCAACGCTCAGCGACGTGTTCACTTCTGGGACCGTCTGACGAAGAGGTTTCGCCCAGTTGTTTGAGGATTTCACACCGCGCAGCGGGACGCGCAGAATCGCATTGCCTACGCAGTTCGGAAAGCTCGGCATGCAGGGTACGAAGGTCTGCAATCTGCCGGTCGATCTCAAGAATATGCTGGTCGACCAAATCGTTCACTCCGCCGCATGTCATGTCCGGCCGATCCTGAAAACCTAGCAGAGTCTGCACTTCATCCAACGATATTCCTAGCGCGCGACAACGGCGGATGAAGTGCAAACGATCAGCATGGCTGGCGTCGTACAAGCGGTAGTTCGCATGCGACCTGATCGGCGCCGGCATTAGCCCCTTTTGCTCATAGAATCGAATCGTCTCGGGTTGGCAGGCCGCGAGCTTCGCCAGTTCGCCAATTCGCATGTTCATTTTTACACCTCATGTTAGGCCCTCGAGTAGCCATAAGGATTCGAGTTCGTTCTTTCGCCTTCCTGCCACAGGAAGCAATCACGGCTTACGAATTCAGCGCAGTTGGAGGATCCTACGCGCCCCATTGAGGACCACCAAGCCGATGATAATACCGATGACCAGGTCCGGATAAGGCGAACCGGTCCAATTCACCAGTACACCGGCCACGATCACTCCAAGGTTGGCCACAACGTCGTTCGCGGAGAAAATATAGCTTGCCTTCATGTGGGCGCCGCTGTCGCGCTTTTTGGTAATAAGTACAAGACAGCTCACGTTTGCCGCCAGGGCGAGCAGGCCAATACCCACCATCAGGAGCGATTGCGGTTCGCTGCCGTACACGAAGCGCCGGACGACCTCGCTGAGCGCTCCGATCGCCAAAGCCATCTGCAACCACCCGGCAATATGAGCGGACCGCGTCTTCAGATGCGCCGCACGGCCGACTGCATACAGCGCCAGTCCATAGACTGCAGCGTCGGCGAACATATCTAACGAGTCGGCAACCAGGCCCGCCGACTGTGCGATCCACCCGACGAGCAGCTCGACAAAAAACATGACGCCGTTGATCGCCAGGAGCAGGCGCAGAGTCCGCGCCTCCGCCCCATCCTCGTCGCTTGAATGCCGTGAGTGATCCGGATCGGTGGTCGCCGCGCTCGAACTGCGCAGGCTGGCGCCCAGCCTGAGGGGCAGGAGCAGTTCGAGCACGTGCTCGGCCGATCCGGTATGCATCACCTTCAGCTCCCTGTTCGGCAAATCGAACGACATCGACAGTACGTGGAGGTCATCGTTGCACGCCATCCTGATGAGGTTCTCTTCGGATGCGCAGTCCATCTTGGGAATGGTGAACACGCTTTCCCATCGTGGCCCTTCCGAGGACGAACTTTCAGGAGTCAAAGCTGGTTGTGAAGCCTTGAGTACAGCGCCCAGGTTCAGCGGGCGCAGCCGACTCAATATCGTTTCCGCTTCACCCAGATGTACCACCGTAAGTTCCTGTTTGGATAGATCGAACATTAACGATCGAATGCCAGAACGGTTGCCAAGTGCCATGCGGATCAAGTTTTCTTCGGATGGGCAATCCATCTTGGGAATGGAAAAAGTGCTTTCCAAGTAGGTCATCGTAACGCTGGACATAGCTTGCTATTGATTCATGTAGGTTATCTGGATGAACCGCCCCGGATTTCGTGGAGGCCGGTTTATGTGAGTCAGGCCGGGATAGCCTGACTGCTCAGTTGCGCATAATAGTTTGCCTCAGCTTCGGCTGGCGGTATATAGCCGAGCGGTTCCAGCAAGCGGTGATGGTTGAACCAGGACACCCATTCCAGCGTGGCCAGCTCTACGGCCTCGCGTGTTTTCCAAGGAGCGCGGCGGTGGATCAATTCAGCCTTGTAAAGCCCGTTGATGGTCTCGGCCAAGGCGTTATCGTAGCTGTCCCCCTTGCTGCCCACAGACGGCTCGATGCCGGCTTCTGCCAGCCGCTCACTGTACTTTATCGACACATATTGAGAGCCGCGGTCGCTATGATGGACCAACGCGTTTCGTTCCGGCTGGCGCGCGTAAAGGGCCTGTTCCAGCGCATCGAGAACGAAGTCAGTCCGCATCGAACTGCTGACGCGCCAACCAACGATGCGCCGAGCGAAGACGTCGATGACGAAGGCGACATAGACGAAGCCCTGCCATGTCGAAACGTACGTAAAATCGCTGACCCACAGCTGATTCGGACGCTGTGCCTTGAACTGACGGTTGACCCGGTCGAGTGGGCATGGCGCCTTTGCATCAGCATTCGTTGTGCGTACGACCTTGCCGCGCATGACGCCTCGCAGCCCGGCCTTGCGCATCAAACGCTCCACGGTACAGCGGGCCACATCGGTTCCCTCACGGCGCAGCTGGCGCCAGACCTTGTCGGCCCCATAGACCTGCATGTTCGCCTGCCAGACCCGTTCAATGTCGACACTCAGCTCATCGTCACGCTGGACGCGGGCGCAGCGCAATGCCGGATTACGCTGCTGCGCCGCGTGACGCCAGTAGCCCGACGGCGCGACCTGCATCACCTTGCAGATCGGCTCGACGCCGTAGGCATGGCGGTACTGGTCGATGAACGCCCTCACGATTTGAAGCGGCGGTCGAGCTCCGCCTGGGCGAAAAACGCACTCGCCAGACGCAGGATCTCATTTGCCTTACGCAGCTCGCGCACCTCTCGCTCCAGCGCCTTGATGCGCTCGTCTTCGGTGGTGGTCGGACCAGGACGCTGGCCGGTATCACGCTCTTGCTGGCGTACCCAGCGGCGCAGCGTTTCGGGTGTGCAGCCGATTTTGGCAGCGATCGATTCGATCGCTGCCCATTGCGAGCTGTACTCGCTGGCAGCCTCGCTGACCATACGCACGGCGCGCTCGATCACTTCAGGGGAATACTTGGGTTGCTTCTTCATGACTCCATTTTCTCAAACAATGGAGCCTCTACAAAACCCGGGGCGGTTCAGGATGTCGAGCTTACGTGATTGCAGATTCCGAGTGCGTGCACGAAGCCGTCCTCATTTTTACGAGACTGACGTTCTACCTCTCTCCGTCATGGCAGACGTGTTCGTCGGCCGTGCGAAGCGAGCACAAAGGGCAGGAAGGACGAACAGAGTCAGCAAGGTGGCCGAAATCAACCCGCCAATGACCACTGTTGCCAGCGGACGTTGAACCTCCGCTCCAGCGCCTGTCGCCAGGGCCATCGGTACGAATCCCAAGGACGCTACCAGGGCAGTCATCATGACCGGACGCAGGCGCCGCACCGCGCCTTCGCGTACTGCGCGCTCCCAAGGCATGCGTGTCGCGAGATCGTCGATCGCGCTCACCATCACCAAGCCGTTGAGCACTGCCACACCCGACAGGGCAATGAAACCCACGGCCGCAGTGATAGAGAACGGAAGTCCACGCAGCCATAGGGCAGCCACACCGCCGACCAGGGCCAACGGTACTTCAGTGAAAATGATCGCGGTCTTGCGCCAGGAGCCCACCGCCGAGTACAACAGCGACAGGATCAAGACGAAACAAAGCGGCACGACGATCGCGAGGCGGGATCGTGCGCGCTCCAGGTTCTCGAACTGGCCACCCCATTCGAGCCAGGTACCGGCCGGTAACCGCACCTGCGACGCGATGCGCGCCTGCGCTTCCTGCACCACGCCGGCGATGTCACGACCGCGAACGTTGGCTTGCACAACCACGCGGCGCTTGCCGTTCTCGCGGCTGATCTGATTGGGTCCCTTGGCTGCAACCAGCGAAGCCACCGACCCCAAGGGGACGAAGCCGCCCGCCGGGGTAGGAACAGGCAATTGCCGCAGACCGTTGATGTCCTGCCTTACCGCATCGGGAAGTTTCACGACGACCTCGAAGCGGCGATCGCCTTCATACACGATACCTGCTTCCTGTCCGGCGAGCGCCGCAGCCAGTGTGCCGTACACATCCTGGGCCGTCAGTCCGACACGGGCCATGGCGTCCCGGTCGAGCCTTGCATCGAGAAGGGGAAGTCCTGCCACCTGTTCGACCCGCACATCGGCCGCTCCCTCGGTCTCACGCAACTGGGCGGCAATCCGTTCGGCCGTCTGGGTCATCGTCGTGAAGTCGTCACCGTAGACCTTGACCGCGATGTCTCCTCGAACGCCGGCCAGCAACTCGTTGAAACGCATCTGGATAGGCTGTGTCAGCTCATACGTTTGACCGGGAAGAACGGCGACAGCGCGCTCAATCTTCTCGACCACCTCGGCTTTCGACATGCCTGGTTCTGGCCACTCGGAGCGCTCTTTCAGGATGATGAAGGTATCGGTACCGTTGGGCGGCATGGGGTCGGACGCGAGTTCGGCGGTGCCGGTGCGGGAAAAGACCAGTTTGACCTCTGGAAGCTTCGCCACGGCTTTCTCGATCGCGAACTGCATCGACTGGCTTTGGTCCACCGAGGTTCCCGGAATACGCCAGGCTTGCAGCAGAACGTCTTTTTCGTCGAGTGTTGGCAGGAATTCCTGGCCCAGCGTCGTAAACAGCAGCAGTGCCAGACCCAGGGCGCCAACACCGATGCCACCTGTCAGCTTTGGCCGTGCCACGGCACGGTCGAGCCAGGTGGCGTAGCGCCTTGTCGTTCCCGCCACGAACCGGTTCTCCTGTTCCTCGACGTGTTTCGACAGCCAGAGGGCGATCATTGCAGGCACAAAGGTCAGCGACAGGACGAATGCGAACGCGAGCGCCAGAATGACCGTTACGGCCATCGGCATAAACATCCTTCCTTCGACCCCTTGGAACGTCAGCAGGGGAACATACACCAGCATGATGATGCCCTGACCATAGACACTAGGCCGGATCATCTCCCGCGCGGCGGTCGCTACCACTTCAAGGCGTTCAGCCTTGGTCAGTACGCGGCCGGCGTCGTGCTGCCGATCAGCGAGACGTCGCAAGGCATTCTCGACGATGATCACGGCGCCATCAACAATCAGCCCGAAGTCGAGCGCACCGAGGCTCATGAGATTTGCGGTCACGCCGGCCCGCAGCATGCCGGCCGAGGTCAGCAACATCGTTATGGGAATGACCGCAGCCGCGATCAGCGCGGCCCGGATATTGCCGAGCAGTGCGAACAGCACCACAATGACCAGCAGCGCACCTTCTATCAGGTTTTTGGCGACAGTGTGGATCGTTGCGTCGACGAGCCGGGTTCGATCGAGTACCGGCTTGACGATAACGTCAGCTGGTAACGAGCGGGCAATTTCCTTCAATCGTGCATCGACCGCGGCGGCAACGGTCCGGCCATTTTCTCCTATCCGCATGACGGCGGTACCGAGTACGACTTCGTGGCCGGACTCCGACGCAGAACCAAAGCGCACTGCATGGCCAACGGTAACCTGTGCGACTTGCGAAACGAGGATAGGTGTGCCGTTACGCGTGGCGACGACGATCTTGCTGAGATCGTCCACCGTGGTGACGCGTGCATCGGCCCGCACCGTGAGCGCTTCACCGTTACGTTCAACGATTCCGGCGCCTGCGCTGGTATTGTTGCGTTCCAGCCCCTCGGCCAGGGCGGTCATGGTCAAGCCTGCCGCCGCGAGTCGTTGCGGATCGGGCATGACCACGTACTGCTTGACGTATCCCCCCAGGACATCGATACCGGCAAGCCCTTTCGTTGTCTTGAGCTGCGGTGCTACGATCCAGTCCTGGATCGTACGCAGATACGTCGTTTTCTCGACCTCGTTATGCAGCCGGGTGCCTTCTGGCGTCACGTAGCTGCCGTCCGGTTGCAGGCCGGTCTTCGCCCCGGATTCGTGTCGGCCGGAAAACTCCACTGTCCACATGTAAACGTCGCCCAGACCGGTGGCGACAGGCCCCATGGCAGGAGCGACACCTGTAGGCAGATCGCGTTCGGCGGAGCGCAGGCGCTCAGCCACCTGCTGGCGGGCGAAGTAAATATCCGTGTCTTCCGAGAACACAGCCGTGACCTGAGCAAAACCGTGCCGGGTCAGCGAACGCGTGGATTGCAGCCCCGGAATTCCTGCCAACGCTGTCTCGATAGGAAAAGTTACTTGCCGCTCGACGTCGGCCGGTGACAAGGCGGGAGCCGACGTATTGATTTGTACCTGGACGTTGGTAATGTCGGGCACGGCGTCGATGGGAAGGCGCGACAGAGCGACGGCACCGGCCAGGGCCGCCAACAAGCTTGTGAACAGTACCAGCCAACGACGGGCTACCGCGAAGGTGACGATGCGAGCAATCATTTCAGGCCCCGTCCTCGCATCCGTGGAAGCGTCATGTTAATCATCATCACCACCTTCGCCTTTGCCCAGCTCGGCTTTCAGTACATAGCTGTTGGTCACGGCGACGCGCTCGTCACCCGTCAAGCCAGAGACGACCGTGACATAATTGCCATTGGACGGGCCGAGCGTGACAGGCCTGACTGCAAAGCCGTCATTCGTACGAACGAAGACGGAAGGCTTGTCCTCGACCGTCTGCAGCGCGTTCTGAGGGACAGCCAGGACAGTCTTTCCGTTCGGATGCTCCAGCAGGACGGCAGCGCGAACTGTTTCACCCACCCGCCAGAGACCTTGGGCATTCGGCAGGGTCGCCAAGGCCTGCACCTGACGCGTGTTTGCGTCGATCACCCGCGATACGAAGGCGATATGTGCAGTGCCATTGCGGGTCGGCGTGGAGACGTCCACCGCGGCGCCCACATGCACACGACTGGCATCCTCGGGGGCCAAAGCCAGCGCGACCGACACTTCGGACAAGTCGGCGATACGGAAAAGCTCAGTGTTGGGTCCAACGACGTTGCCCAATACCGCTTGGCGCGCAACCACGTAGCCTTTGATGGGGGAGCGCACCACAAGACGGTTCAAGGGGCCACTCCCGCTGCCTCCGGCAGCAGCCAGTCGCTGCTCGGCGAGCCGGTAACGTGTCTGCCCTTCAGCTGCGGCAGCCTTGGCAGCGATATAGTCTTGTTCGGCTGACACTTTTTCTTTGAACAGCCGCTCTTCGCGCTGCAAGGTGCCCCGCGCGAGTTCGCGGTCTCGCCGTGCCGCTTCCAAATCCGCTCTCAGCTGAGCCGCCTCGCCACTTTCGACGACCGCGAGCACATCACCACGATTTACTGGCTCTCCTAAATTACGGTGCAGGGCGGTAATCCGACCACCAACGGCGACCGCAACCACTTCGGAGCGTGAAGGACTCGCATCGATCATCCCTGGCGCTTCGACCGAGTCGGTGGCGATCTGACGTACTGGTGCTACCTCGATGCTCGATGCGACAAGTTGTGCATTCGTCATGCGAATGGTGTCGGCTTTACCCTTCTCGGAGGCTTCACCTTTCTCAGCCGACTCCCGTTTCTCTGCCTCTTCAGTTTTGTCATTCTTGCGCTGTTCGCCCGTGTGTTCCACATGCGGTTGTTCGGCAGCTGGTTCCCTGCCAGCCTGCGGTGATTTGGAGCACGCTGCCAGCCATAACAAGCACGCGTAGATGAGGGGACGGTAAAACTTGGGCATCAATCAGTCCTTATAAATTGGGTCGAGGTGTCCGAGCAGTCGCGCCAGACGAGCGCGGGCGTCGTGAAACGTGGCCAAGGCGTCGATGGCAGCTTCCTGCGTCTGTGACAGAGAGCGTTCGGCCTCAATCAGATCGAGTTGCGAAAACTTGCCCTCGGCGTAGCCGATACGCGCGATACGCGCCGCCTCCTGGGCCGCAGCTAGCTCGGGACCGCTCGCAGATATGGCGCTCGCCCTAGCGTCAGTGACGTCGGCCCGGGCAGATGCAAGGGCTTCAGCGAGGTCTAGTGCGGCAGCGTTGCGTTCTGCTTCCGCCTTGTCCAGTTCGGCCCTCGCACGGGCCACCTCTGCATCGCCCCGGTTGAACAGGGGAAGTGGAATCGATAGCGCGACGACTGCTGGCGGTGTCGCTTGTTTCCTTTATCCGGCGCGTACCTGCGCTGACGGTCAGGTCTGGGATGCGGGCGCGACGCGCGCTATCTACGCGCGCACGGGCAGCCGCCACCTGGGCCTCGGCGGCCGCGCGTGACAGCGAGCTTTCTGGCGCATCGATCCCGGCTTCTGCACTCGTATCGTCGAACCACGGCGCCACGATTGCCAATGGTTGTGTTGCCCCGATTAATCGGGCCAGGTTTGCTCGCGCCACTTCTGTCGCACGCGCGGCACGACCTGCGTCGACATCCGCTCTGAGACGCTGGGCGGACGCTCTCTGTTCGTCGATAGGGGAGACCTTGCCGGCACCAACGCGAAGGTGTGCGACGCGTTCAGTCTGCACTGCCAGTTCCCGCCGTTGATCCGCTATCCTGAGACGCCGTTCGCTTGCCGCGACGGCAATGAACGCCTGGGTTATTTTTAACGTCAGGTCTGCTTTGGCGACGGCAACACCAATTTGTGCCGCCGACTGCTCGGCTTGTGCGACCCGAGTGCGGGAACTACGTTTCCCGCCAAGTTCCAGCGGCATCGCGACAGAGTAGGTCGTTTCGCTTCCGCCGAACCGTGCATAACGACCTGTGCCAAGAATGTTTTCAGCTTCCACGGATAATGTCGGGTTTGGAAGCAATCGTGCGGCCTGCACTGCAGCGTCGGCACTATCGACCGCGGCCTTGGCGCCCTGAACCCCAGGTGCACTTTCCTGAGCGCGTGCAACAGCTTCCCGCAATGTGAATGCCTGTCCAGTCGCAAATACTGTTTCAGCATGAAGCGGCTGTGCCGTCGACAAGACATTGGATAGTATCGCTATGAAGAGGAATTTCGATATGTTATGAGAGCAGTTCGCCATGCAGAACCTTTACGTACGGATATTCGCTATTTATAAACTCTGCAGTTACTGGAGGGTCAAGCACTTTCTGCGTTCAAGTTTTTTCTAGAGCGCAGATTGTATGTAACGGAAATAATTACGACGGCGACGAGCAGCAGTTGGGCTGTCAAGGTCTGCAAAGACGGGTAAATACCAAGAATCTCGATGTGCGGAGCGCTAACCGCCGTGTTCTCGAATATCCCCACTTTTTGCAGAGCGGCCACTCCCTTTCCGATCAATACCGTGGCGAGCACCGCAACCAGGGCTGAGCTGAATGCGAAGAACTGGCTTATCGGCAGACGCGCAGACGACCGCAGCAGGACGACTGCGATCGCGCTTAAAATCGCGATTCCGCACCCCAGACCTGCGAGCATGTACGGACCGTTCCCATCGCTCCACAGAGCCGCGTAGAACAGTACTGTTTCGAAGACTTCACGATAGACGGTCACAAAAGACAAGGTAAACAGCATTAATGCCGAGCTCTTTGTCAGTGCCGAAGATAGCTTGTCGCGCACATACGCCTGCCAGCGGCCGGCAAGACTCTTCTGGTGCATCCAGATTCCCACCGTGAGCAGGACAATAGCGGCAAACACGGCGGAGAAGCCCTCTGTCATTTCGCGGCTGGCGCCAGACACATCTACAAGATAGGTGGCCACTCCCCAGGTCGCGGCGCCGGCAGTCAATGCGGCGACCCAGCCCGCGTGAATGTACGGCAGAACATCGCGACGATCAGCCTTCTTCAGGAAAGCGATCATTGCAACTACCACCAGCAACGCTTCTATGCCCTCCCGCAGCAGGATCGTCAGTGCACCGATGAAGGTCGAGAGTGGATCGCTGGCTCCGCCAAGCGCCGCCTGGGCTTCGGTCAACAGGTCCTGAAGGCGCTGCTCGATAACCCGCGCTTCGGCTGGTTTTCCCGACGTGATAGCGCTTCGAAACGCGCCCATCGTCGTTTCGATGTGGTTGAACAAAGATTCATCCTTTGCCGCAAGTGCAGGTTCTACCGGCTCGAATCCATCGAGATAGGCAGACAGTGCCAGCCGCGATGCGCCTTGCATATCGCCTTTGTCGATAGCCGCCACGCTCTCTCGCAGCTTCGCCTTCGCCAATGGCAAGGTGTCTACGGTAGCGGCGCCTGCCGACGCCGGGGTTGACCGCAGGTTGGCCTTCCCCAAATTCCACGGACACATCCGTTAGGCGCATTGTAGATTTTCGAATTGTACCGGGCTGACGTAGCCCAATGTTGAGTGCCTGCGTTTTGGGTTGTAGAACCTTTCAATGTAGTCGAAGACGTCCGCTCGTAGCTCGTCTCTGGTTTTGTAGAGCCGCTTACTGAGGCGTTCGGTCTTCAAGGTCGAGAAGAAGCTTTCCATCGCCGCGTTGTCCCAGCAGTTGCCCCGTCTGCTCATGCTGCACACGATGCCATGTGCCGCGAGCAGCCGTTGAAAATCCTCGCTCGTGTACTGCGAGCCCTGGTCCGAATGGTGCAGAACAGCTCGGGGCCGCCCGCGCCGGAAGACCGCCATCAGCAAGGCATCCATCACCAACTGCGCCGTCATCGTCGGCTGCATCGACCAACCGACCACGCGCCGGGAGAACAGATCCAGCACGACTGCCACGAAGAGCCAGCCTTCAGCGGTCCAGACGTAGGTGAAGTCGGCCGCCCACTTTTGGTTTGGCGCGGTCGCTTCGAACTGGCGATCCAGCAGGTTGGGCGCGATCGAATGCACGGTCGCTTCCAATTGGCCTGGCGTGCGGCGACGCTTGTGCCTGGCTTTGATGCCAGCGGCATTCATCAGCTTGGCGACACGGTTTTCGCTGCAGGTCTCTCCGGCATCGCGCAGATCGCGATATACACGTGGTGAGCCATATGTTCCATCGCTCCCTTGGTGGCTAAGCCGAATCGCCTTCAACAACCGCTCGTTCTCTTGCTCGCGTGCGCTTAATGGCCGGTCAAGCCAGTCATAGAAGCCGCTCGCGGAAACCCCTAGTACACGGCACATCGTTCGCGTTGGCCAGATCGCCCGATGCTTGACGATGAAGCCGTACTTCACTTGGGGTCGGCAGCGAAGTAGCCGAGCGCCTTTTTTAGGATGTCGCGCTCCGTCTTAACCTTGGCGAGCTCGCGTCGCATCCGTTCATACTCGGCGACCGAAACCTTATCACTGGCCTTGGTGTTCACCTCGCTCTCATCCAGCCCGCGGCACCAGCGCCCCAGCAGATTTGCGCCGATCCCAAGGTCGCGTGCGATCGCCGACTTGTTCGCGCCTGGTTGACTAGCTAACTTGACCGCTTCGCGCTTAAACTCTTCTGAAAAGAACCTTCGTTCACGTGACATGCATTACCTCCGATAGTGACATCATACCTATCGGATGTGTCCGTCAAAACTGGGGAAGGCCATCGCCACGAGTTTAGTTGATGGGTGTTACGAATGCCTGGCAGGCCGACGAGGAGTGCGATACCCCCAGCCGGAATCGGCCCGGCCCTAGCTAGTGCCACCGTCCTCGCCTTTAAGCCTAGAGTCAGTTAGGACAGCGTACCATGAACAAATTCCTGAAAATGAACGTGGCGGCGAGCGCGAGGCCGCCGCCTATTCGCTGATCGGCATGGCGAAAGTGACTGGCGTGGGTTCTGAGACATGGTTGCGCCATGTGCTTGCCATATTGCCGACCATCCGGTGAATCGCATCGACGAGTTTTTGCCGCCGGATTGCGCGGAAGTGCTGTCGTCAGCAATAGCGAAGCTCCAAGGAACGTACGTTAGCCACAGCAGGGACGCTCCAGTTGAATCGGCGGGCACTTCACCGTACCGTATGAGCAAAAGACACAGCAGTCACCGGCCTTTGGCCGCAGCACGACGGCACAGCCTTCGCACTCGTAGTAGAACTGGCATGCATCAGTCGGCATGGTTTCCAGTTTGCTCAGCCCGCAATGCGGACAGGTCAGGGTCGACTCTAAAATTGCCTCGGTCATCGCATCACTTCCTGACGGTCGAAGGGAAGCCTGCGTCAGCGGTCGCTTTGGTCAGCATGGAGACGTTGGCTTTGTCCGTATCCAGGTGCACGGTGGCCGTCTTGTGCACGAAGTCGATGCTCACCTCGCTCACGCCAGGAACGTGTTCAAGCGCCTTCTTGACCGTGATCGGGCATCCGGCACAGGTCATGTTTTGCACGTTAAGGGTAAGCGTTTCTGAGGTGCCGGCGAAGGCTGATCCGCTCAGTAACACGGACACGATTAATGTAGAAATACGCATCGGGAAATCCTTTTAATAGAACAGCGGGGCGTACAAGGGAAACGTCAGCAGTAGTACGGAGGGGACGGCAACGAACCAGAACATGATGCGCTGGTTCCTGAGGACACGGTCAACGGCGCAGGCGTCGCCAAGCGCGCAGGCGCGCCGGCGCAGGTACAAGTTGTGGAAGGCGGCTCCTAAAAATAGCACCGTCAGCGCGGTGAAGTAGGGGCTGTAGGGTTCGAACGCAATCAGGTGAGATGCCCATCCGCCGCTAATGCCGAGCAGCAGGAGGATGAGCGGACCGGCGCAACATGCTGAGGCGCCAAGCGCCGCCAACGCGCCTGCGACCAAGGATCCCTTCGTTCCGATTGCCATGCTGGGGCGAACAGGGAAAACGGAAAAAATCGGGCGCTAAGCCCTATCACCGCTCCTTGAAGTCCCGCAGCGGCCGGTATTTCCCCTCATCGACCTTCCGGTTCTGCCTCCAGACGTAATCCCCGGTCAGGTTGATGTGCTCCCAGCCCAAGGGCGACAAGAATTGCAGCAGGCGGGCGTCGGGGAGCTTGCCCGACTCGCGCAAGGCCTGCGTTGCCCTCTCCAGATAGACCGTATTCCACAGCACGATGGCGGCTGTCACCAGGTTCAGGCCGCTGGCGCGGTACCGTTGTTGCTCGAATGTCCGGTCGCGGATTTCGCCCAACCGATGAATGAAGACCGCCCTGGCCAGCGCGTTGCGCGCCTCCCCTTTGTTCAAACCGGCGTGCACGCGGCGGCGCAGCTCGACGTTCTGGAGCCAGTCCAAGATGAACAACGTGCGTTCGATCCTGCCCAGCTCGCGCAGCGCGATCGCCAAGCCATTTTGCCGCGGGTAGCTGCCGAGCTTGCGCAGCATGAGGGAGGCCGTGACGGTCCCATGCTTGATCGAGGCGGCCAGGCGCAGCACGTCGTCCCAATGAGCGCGCAGGTGCTTGATGTTCAAACTACCGCCGATCATGGAGCGGAGTGCCGGGTGGTCCGCTACCTTGCCGGGCACGTACAGCTTGGTGTCGCCCACGTCGCGGATGCGTGGCGCGAAGCGGAACCCGAGCAAGTGCATCAGCGCGAACACGTGGTCCGTGAACCCGGCAGTGTCAGTGTAGTGCTCCTCAATGCGCAGATCCGATTCATGGTACAGCAGGCCGTCCAGCACATAGGTTGAATCGCGAACGCCGACGTTGACCACCCTGGTGCTGAAAGGGGCGTATTGGTCCGAGATGTGGGTGTAGAACAGCTTGCCCGGCTCGGCGCCGTATTTCGGGTTGATGTGGCCCGTACTCTCCGCCCGTCCGCCGGCGCGGAAGCGCTGGCCGTCCGACGAGGACGTCGTGCCGTCGCCCCAGTTCTCAGCGAACGCATGCTTGAACTGGGCATTGACGAGATCGGCCAGGCCCGCCGAATATGTCTCGTCCCGGATGTGCCAGGCCTGCAACCAGGACAGCTTCGCATAGGTCGCCCCCGGGCTGGATTCCGCCATCTTGGTCAGGCCGAGATTGATCGCGTCGGCCAGGATCGCCGACAACAGCAGCGTGCGGTCTTTGGCCTGTTCGCCGCTCTTGAGGTGGACGAAATGGCGGGTGAATCCGGTCCAGTCGTCCACGTCCATCAGCAGCTCCGTGATCTTGATACGAGGCAGCAGGCCGCCGGTGATGTCGATCAGCGCCTGGGCCTCTTCCGGAACCACGGCATCCTGCGGGCTGATCCGCAGTCCGGTTTCGGTGATAATCGCGTCGGGCAGTTCATTGGTCAGCGCCAGGTGGTTGACCTTGGCCAGTTGCTGTTCGAGCAGCAACAAGCGGTTATGCAGGTATTGGTCACAGTCCTGGTTGACCGCGATCGGCAGTTCGCACGCTGTCTTCATGGCGCCGAATTTCGCCGTCGGCAGCAGGTATTCCTCGAAGTCGCGGAACTGGCGCGATCCCTGGACCCAGATATCGCCGGACCGCAGCGAATTCTTCAACTCCGACAGCACGCAGATTTCGTAGAAACGGCGGTCAAGCCCCTCGTCGGTAATGACGAGCGGCTTCCAGCGCGCCTTGACGAAAGTGATTGGTGCGTCGTCGGGCACCTTGCGCGCGCCGGTCATATTCATTTCGCGCAGCACGTCGATTGCGTCGAGCACCGCTTGCGCGGCCGGCGCCGCCTTCAGCTTGAGCCCATCCAGGAACTCGGGTGTATAGCGGCGCAGCGTGCTGTATTGGTCGCCGACCAGCGACAGGTGGTCGAACGACTCGGGCTGCGCCAGCTGGCCGGCCTCGGTGACGCTCAGCGCGAACTCAGACCATGGAAGGATCGCCTCGATCGCGGCGTATGGGTCGCCGCCCGATTCCTTGGCTTCAACCAGTGCTCGGCCGACCTTCGAATACAGCCGCACCTTGTCGTTGATCGCCTTGCCCTGCTTCTGGAAGTCCTGCTGATGCTTGTTCTTGGCGGCGCTGAACAGCTTGATCATGATTCGGTCGTGCAGGTCGACCAGTTCGTCCGTCACGGTGGCCATGCCCTCGATGGCCAGCGCCGCCAGCGTCGCGTAGCGTCGCTCATCCTCGAACTTGGCTAGGTCGCGCGGCGTCATCTGCGCGCCTTCGCGGGCCATCTTCAGCAGCCGGTTCTGGTGGATTTGGCGGCCCAGCCCGTCCGGCAGGGCGAGCGACTGGAACACTTTGAGGCGTTCGATGTGCTCGCGCATGTAGCGGGAATTGGGCTTGAGCGGCGACTGGCGGAGCCACACGAGCCAGGTAATGCTCATGTCAGGCGCGACGTTGAGCAGGTTGTCCAGGGAGCGCTTGTGGTGGCGCTCCAGCGGCTCGATCAACGTGCGATAGAGCCGCCGGTTCGCCCTCGTCACGGCCTCGGCGCAGGCGCGCTCGATGACGGTCAACGCCGGCAGAATGATGCGCTTCTGGCGCAGCGTTTCGAGGGAATGCGCAGCCAGGATCATGGCCTTGTCGGTCTGCATGGCGAGGTCAGCCAGGCTGTGTACCAGCTTGCGGAAATCAGGCAGGCCAAACACGGACAGCCCGAGGTAAGCGCGCAGCTCGTGCAGGTGCTCGTTGCGCGTTTTCTCCCGTCCGCCATATTCCGGCCAGGCGCCGGCGTCGCCGCGCACCTGCTTGGCAACCCAATGGATCACAGGATCTGGCAGCATGGTGTCGCTGGCCAACGCGTAGCCAGGGTAGCGCAGCAGGCACATCTGCACGGCGAAGCCGAGGCGGTTTGCGGCGCCACGGCGTTGCCGGATCAACGCCAGGTCGGCGTCCGTGAAGCTATATTGTTGGATCAGATCATCCTGACTTTCGGGCAACACGAGCAGGCTGTCGCGTTCAGTATCGGAAAGCAGTGAGCGGCGTGGCATTTGTTCGATTTCTTGGAAATCTGATGAAAGAGAAGCACATGGAGCAGAGAATCCGGGCTCAGGGCTGTCCGATCATGAGTGCATGAACGTTCATACGGTGCGCGTTTTTAGGTACTGGTAGAGGGTTTCTCGACTGATGCCAAGGTCGCGGGCCACGACCGCTTTCGGCTCGCCGGCGGCGACCCGAGTGCGTAGCTCAGTCACACGCTCGGGCGCGAGCGCTTTTTTGCGGCCACGGTAGGCCCCACGTTGCTTGGCCAGCGCGATCCCCTCGCGCTGCCGTTCACGGATCAGGGCGCGCTCGAACTCGGCAAAGGCGCCCATGACCGACAGCATCAGGTTCGCCATTGGCGAGTCCTCACCGGTAAAGGCCAAACACTCCTTGGCGAACTCGATGCGTACGCCGCGCCTGGTCAGGCTCTGCACAAGGCGCCGGAGGTCATCCAGGTTGCGGGCCAAGCGGTCCATACTGTGCACGACCACGGTATCCCCCTCGCGCACGAAGCCCAGCAGCGCTTCCAGCTGCGGCCGTTGAGTGTCTTTGCCCGATGCCTTGTCGGTGAATACCCTGTCGACTTGTGCATGTTCGAGCTGCCGGTCCGGGTTCTGGTCGAAACTACTGACCCTGACGTAACCGATTCGTTGGCCCTTCAAGGAACCTCCTTGTTGTGAATGTCAGGCTGAAATCTATGAGCCTTCCGGTCAGGTGTCAATAAAATGTTTATATGACTCTATCCTGACGCATTTTGCAGGGCCCTCCTGACGCCTAATTGGGGTGTAGCCTAAGCTCACATGCTTAGGTGACGGCGAAAATGCGAACGGGGTTTCTTAATGCTGTTCTACGAACGAGTGATTCTCTGGCCAAGAGAGCCAGCAGGAGCATATGGGTTGTGTTATCGATCGTTTCCTCTACAGTGATTTAAAAGTCATCATTGCAGCGACCCCGAGACATATCACCCCGAAAGCAGCTTTCAGATACTTTTGCGGAAGCCGCGAGGTGAGCACACTGCCGACTCCCATCCCGACTATGCTTCCTGCTGCGAACGGGAGCGCGACACCAAGGGGAAATTTTCCTGTAGATAGGCTGGCCGCTACGCCAGTTAGCGAAACAAGTGCGATAACACCGAGCGAGGTAGCGACGACCGATTGCACCGCTAAATCCGTGAAACGCTGCAAGGCCGGCACCATGACGAACCCGCCGCCTACCCCGAGCAAACCGGACAGAATGCCCGCAATGGCACCTGCGATCGATAAGGCGCCGGCGCACTTGCTCGTCCAGATAAACCGTCCACTCATGTCGTCCCGAATGCAGGGTCGATCCAGAGTAAGAGAGGTGGACTCGACACTGCGGCCGACGATTTCACGGAAGGTTTTATATGCGACCCAGGCGAGAATAGCGGCAAACAACAGGCTGAGCAGTCGCGTGTCCAAACGGTGAGCCAACCATACACCGAGTGGCGCGAGCAGGATGCCAGTGCCGGCAATGAGCACGGTCGCGCGGTAGCGCACAATCCCAGCCTTTAAGCCCATCAAAGCACCTGCTGCGGCAGAAACACCGACGGCGAGCAGGCCAACGGGGCCGGCTTCGGCGATCGTTAAGTGCATGCCGAAGACAAGAAGTGGGACCGCGAGAATGCCTCCCCCAGCTCCTGTCAGACCCATGACAATACCTACCACCGCCCCCAAGAGAAGACCCGTAATCATCACAGCCCCGGTTACGCGGCCGGTGATGCGGCTTTGGCTTTTGCTCGTTCGAGCAGTTCAAACAACGCCATTCCGACCAGCATGGCGATGAAGAACAGCAAGGGTTTGGCGCCGCCTTGTGCGAGCGATGCGAGCGCAGGACCGGGACAATAGCCGGCCAGGCCCCAGCCGACGCCGAACGCGAGTCCGCCGAGCACGAGACGGCGGTCAATTTGCGTAGCCGTCGGCAAGCGCATGGCGTCGCCCAGGATCGATCTCGGACGTTTGGCCGCGAACGGAAACACCAGCGCGCCGACGACTACAGCGCCGCCCATCACGAACGCAAGCGACGGGTCCCAGTTTCCGGCCAGGTCCAAAAAGCCGAGCACCTTCGCGGGGTCGCTCATGCCGGACAAAATAAGCCCCAAGCCGAACAACAGGCCGACCAACAGCGACATGAAGATTTTCATTTTTGCTCCCTTAGCCGACAAGATGGCGAACAACGTAGACGGTCACGAATCCGGCGGACATAAAGGCTACGGTAGCCACCATCGAACGCGGGGAGCGACGCGACAGCCCGCACACGCCATGTCCGCTAGTGCAGCCCGAACCGTAACGGGTACCGATCCCTACCAGCAGTCCGGCCAGGATCAAGACCGGGTAACCGGCCTCGATGTGCACTTGGGGCAGGGGAGCGATGCTTGAAAACACGAGAGGAGAAAGCACTAGGCCGCCCACGAACGCAAGACGCCAGGCGATATCGCCCCTTGCGGGCGTTAACAGGCCACCCACGATGCCACTGATGCCCGCAATTCTTCCGTTAAATACCAAGAACAGTGCCGTGGCTATTCCGATCATCAGCCCACCCGCCAGCGACGTCCAGGGCGTGAAATTGTTCCAGTCAATCATCATTACAGCCTCCTATTACGTTGGGCAGTAAAGTTGGTACAACACCTGTAGCACTGCCAGTGCCTCACTACTGGAGATGCTGTAGAAGATCTGCTTGCCCTCACGGCGCGTATTCACTAGTCGCTCTTCGCGGAGCACGGTCAGCTGCTGTGAAAGCGTAGGCTGCAAGATCCCAGTGATGGTTTCCAGCTCTTTGACCGAGAACTCGCCCTGCGTCATCTGGCATAGCAAGAGCATACGGTCGGGGTTGGACAGTACCTTCAGAAGCTTGCTAGCCTCCCCAGCTGCGGCATGCAGTTTCACTAAATCAATTTGCTTTGGCATGGCCACGTAGATCCGTTTAAAAGTAACACTTTACACGAACATTATACCATAACATAATATATTAAACGTAGAGACGATGATCCATGTGTCGAACTCTGATCACGACGACTATTAAGGAGCGCTCATGATTTTTAGACAACTGTACGAACCCCTGTCGAGCACTTATACCTATCTGCTGGGGGACGAGGACACGGGACAGGCAGTCCTCATCGATCCCGTGATTGCGACCATGGATCGGGATCTGGCCGAGGTGCACAGGTTAGGTCTGACCTTGGCTTACACGGTCGATACCCATATCCATGCCGACCACATCACCGCAGCTTTGGAAATGAAGCGTGCCGTGGGTAGCAAGATTGCCGCGCCTGCCTACGATCAGTTGTCATGTGCCGATGTCGGCATCGAAGAAGGCAGGCCATTTCAGGTCGGGGGTATTACTTTGCAGCCCCTGCATACCCCCGGCCATACCGACGGGCACTTTGCCTATCTTTTAAATGACCGCGTATTCACAGGCGACGCCTTACTTATCGAGGGGTGTGGCAGGACTGACTTTCAAAACGGTGATGCCGATGCGCTCTACAAAAGCGTGCGAGAGAAGCTGTTTGCTTTGCCCGACGAAACCTTGGTCTACCCGGCGCACGACTACCAGCAGCGTTTTGTCTCCTCGATCGCGCAGGAAAAGAAGCGTAATCCCCGCCTGGGCGGGGAAAAGACGCTCGAAGAGTTCAGGGACATCATGGCCAAGCTGAACCTTCCATACCCTAAGTTCATTGACTACGCTGTCCCGGGGAATAAGCAATGTGGCGTCTGTCCCCCAGACCTGCCAGAGAACTTGGCCAGCTATTGCCGCCAGATGACCCAGAGCCCGCAGGGCTGACGTGCCGCTAACCAACGGAGAAATTGAAATGACAAACTTCAAGCAAATAGGGGATGGCCTGTTCATCGGTCCCCAGCCTTCGGGGCAGGATTTGGTGGAGGCGAAGCAGCAAGGCATTCACACCGTAATTGACATGCGTACGCCTGGGGAAACGGCCACCTCGAACGCCGAGTTGGTCAGGAACAGTGGACTGGATTACTTCAATGTACCAGTCAACAAGACAGCCCTGTCAGAGCAGCAGATTGACGAGTTAAGTCAAGTAATGCAGAGAACACAAGGGCCGCATTTACTGCATTGCGCCACTGGCACGAGGGCCGCGTTGCTGCTCGCGCTTAGTCGTGCAAAGCAGAATGGGTGGACAGCGGAACGCACGTTCGAGGAAGCGCAAACCATGGGGTTCAACCTTCAGGGTTCCGCTGATTTCGCCAGCTTCGTCAGGCAAGTCACGGCCAAATAGATGTTCATTCGCAACTAGAACTGCAAGTTAAAGTTCACAAATTTCGATTCAGGGAGCCACTTTTTGGATGCTGTACGATTTGGGCCGCTCGTCGTCCCTGTACAAGTAGCACTACTCTTAGCAGGCATAACGCTTGCCCATTCTGTTGCCGCGTGGTTCCGCACGAGGCGCGGTGTCGATCCGGGCCCCGTTCTTTGGAAGATGATCGTGTTCGGTTTCCTCGCCGGACGCTCGATCTTCGTATTAAGACATCATGAGATTTATTCCAATGCTCCATTGTCGATCATCGACTTTCGTGATGGAGGCTTCGACAACCTGGCCGGTTTCGCGACGGCCGTTTTGGTTGGCATGGAATTGTCACGGCGCTCGACGACACTACGTAGGCCGCTTCTGACTGCAACCTTGACGGGTTGCTTTGTCTTTTTCGGAGGAAGTGCGCTGAATCATGCCCTTACGCCGGTGGGTGTGCCTGTCCCGACAATTGAGGTACGCCGCCTCGACAACACAACTGTGCCGCTCAGTGCCTTTGTGGGCCGCCCCTTGATTATCAATCTTTGGGCAACTTGGTGTCCGCCGTGCCGACGTGAGATGCCTGTATTAAAGGCTGCACAGCTAGCCCATCCAGAAATCCACTTCGTGTTTGCGAATCAAGGAGAATCAGCAGCAACCGTACAAAGCTACCTCGACGCGAATGGGTTACAAATGCCAAATATCGTTCTCGATCCGGCCAAGCAGGTAAGTGCCCGAACTGGTTCGTCTGGTTACCCCACAACGCTGTTCTATGATGCTCAAGGCCGGCTATACAAGCGGCATATGGGTGAGCTTTCGCGCGCAACACTAACCGAGAAAATCGACAGCTTCTTCGGCTCTCGCTGAGCACTGGGATACCGCTGCTGTTTTATGTCAGCTCTGATGTTCGAGATGATGACATGGCCAGGCTGCCGCCGTTACTGCATGAGCACATCAACATGCTTGGCCAGTATTCCTACTCTGTGTTGGAAGCAGTAGCCAAGGGCTGGCTGCGGCCACTGCATAACCCAGCAAGCAACGAAAAAGTCAGGAGTGGCCTTAACCTGGTTTGCCGTTCCGCTGCACCTCGACCCCTCATTATGTCTTAGCGCCTGATTTTTTCCGTTTTCCCTCTTCACCCCATGCTCGCTCCAAACAGCTTTTATGGTGAAACAGGATAAACTCCGTACACATATACGGAGTAAAGTACATGACAGAGAAAATGACCATCAGCCGCTTGGCCAGCGCCGCCGGCGTGAATGTGGAGACGGTCCGGTTCTATCAACGAAGTGGACTGATCGATGAGCCGGCGCGGCCGTACAGCGGCTACCGCACCTATGCGGGCGAGGATGTACGCCGGATTCGCTTCATCAAGCGGGCACAACACCTTGGCTTTACGCTCGATGAAATCGCGAGTCTTCTCAAGCTGGAAGGCTCGCAGACCTGTGCCAGCACCCGCGACCTGGCAGCGAAGAAGCTCGCCATGGTAGAGGCTAAATTAAGCGATCTGCTTGCAATGAAGACAGCGCTCGCAACGATGGTATCGCGCTGTGATAGCGAGCATCCTGGTGCCGGTTGCCCAATAATCCAGGCACTGATCGATGACTGATTTCTTTCACGTCCTTGCCAGTGGCCGGCCAGTCGCAGCGGCAAACAAGGTGTTAACGGTTCGCATCTTACCTGCAAGAGCGTTCTCAAGGTATTAATCGACTCTCAGAGGAGAAAACAAGCCGGAGGTGGCGCGTCCTTCGTGCCTGTTCATCGGCCTGGTCGCGCTCGGACAGTGCTTCCAGTGCCTGGAGTAGGAACTCGGCAATTTGCCAGTCCTTCTCCCTGCACGCGCGTCCGAATGCCGCTGTGATGTCATCAGATAACGTGGTCGATTCGCTCATGGCGATCACCGTTGAGGCGGCTCACGCCGCCAGCGATGGAATGATGAAGAAATAGGCGTTCAGCATGTATAGCCCCGCCGCGATCAGCGCGATGCCACCGATGACTTCGAACGTTTTCGAGTATTTGGAAAATGGCTTCAAGTTCTCCAGCCAGCCTATAGCCCACGCCCCCAAGCCAACAGGGATCGAGCGCCCGATCGCGAATGCCAACAGCAACGCAGCGCCCAGTAGTGGCGAGCCGGCCGAAGCGGCCCCTCCCAACAGGACCAGCAAGGCTGGCGTGCAAAATGGGCAGACCGCTACCGAGAAGACCATGCCCAACGTGAAGGCGCCCCAAACGCCGGTAACACGCCGCGCGCGAACGGACACGGTCGGGAGCGGCAATCGAAGCCAGCCCGGCCAGATCAGACCGAGGAGAATCAGGAACGGCCCAAGCACGAGTCTTCATTGGCGCCCGAGCAGGCGCGCGACCCAAAGTCCGCTCAGGCCGGCCAGCAACCCGAGCAGCACGTGCATCGCGAGCATGCCAAGAATGAACATGCTTCCAAAGGTGATGGACTCGCTCCGGTCCCGCGCCTTTGTGACGTAAGCGAGCGACACCGGGATCGCCGCGACGGCCACGGGATTCAGGCTGAAGAAGAGACCGGTCAGAAACCCTACGCCAACAGCAGCGAAACCGGCATGCTGGACGGCTTGCCCCAGCGCTGAGGGATCCATGATCATGACCTTTCCACGCTGGCCGCCTTACGAGCGATGGCAGCGGCAAACTGCTTCACGTTTGGCAGCGCCGGGAACTCGAGCACTCCCTCGATGGCGATGGCCGGCAAGGTAAGCACCCCAAGTTCGACGGCATATTCCATATGCTCGAGCACGTTCAACTCGCACCACTCGACGTCAGGGATGCACTGGCTGGCAAGTCTGCCTTGAGATTCTCACGATTGGCAGCGCATTTGTCGCAGCCTGGTGCGTAGAACAGTTCAATCTTCACGTTTTTCCTTCGTTGTCGGAAGATGTGCTTGCCTTCTCGAGAGCCGCCAGGATCGGGCAGCCGTTGATAGGGTGGGTTTCATTGGCACAGTCAGCGATCAAATGGTCCAGCGCCTTGGACATGGCCGAGAGTGCCCGTATCTTTCCCTCCACCTGCAGCTTCTTTTCGATCGCCCGCTGCCGGACATCGCCACAGCAGGCCTTGCTCTGGCCGCGCAACACCAGCAACTGCTGGATTTCGCCCAGCGTGAAGCCGCAGTCCCGCGCCTGTTTGATGAACCGGAGCCGGACGACCGAATCCTCATCATAGAGCCGGTAACCGCCTTCGCTCTTGCTCGCCGGAGCGAGTAGGCCCTCGCGCTCATAAAACCGCAGCGTATCGACCGTCACGCCCGACAATGTTGCCAGTTTTCCTATCGTTATCACTTGCACCTCCGATTGCATTCTAAACCCTGGAGGTAGGTCCAGAGTCAAGCCCTGTCTTGCGAGCGAAAAGGCCTTGACCCTTGACTATGCTCCAGCCTTCAGAATGGCGGCATTCGACAACTTCGGACCAACTCATGAGCACGGCTGAAAGCACTCTGGAGGCTTCTTCTAATCTGGAAAGCCCTATGTGGACACAGGAACTAGGTAGCCACCCCGACCGGATGCGCATGCGAGCGCGGGTCGCCGGGATGCACTGCTCACTTTGCACGGGCACGATTGAAAAGGCGCTGCGCCAGCACCCGGGCGTCGACGCCGTGGCCGTCAGCCTTACGCACGAGCAGGCGCTGGTGGAGTACGACCCGGCCAAGGTTCGGCCACAGGTACTGCTGGAGACCTCTGCGCCAGATGGGCTACAGCATTTCGGATCCACGCAAGCTAAAGCCCTTTGAAGAGGATGAACGCGATCTGGTACATGGAGCAAGGCGGTTTCTTTGGGCGACGTTCTTCAGCCTGGGGTCGCTGACGCTGGTCGCGCGGCCGGGGGATTTCTGGTACGCACTACTCGAAGCGTTTGTCGCCGTATCGCTCATTGCGGCGGTGTTCCTCGTATTGCGCCCGCGCGGTTGGGCGCAAGCGACTGCAGGAACACTCCTTGCGCTGGTCGAAGTCATTGGCCTGACATGGCTGCGGCAAAGCGGGCGGATGGGGGGGCCACGAAGCTTGGCTCGCTGCCGTTCTTGCCGTGGTAGTCGTCTTCGTGCTCGCGCGGCAAATCCTTTACATCGCCTGGCAATCGCTGCGACGCCGGATCATCAACCAGCACGTCTTGCTGGAAGGAGCGGCGTTTGCGGGCCTGGCCGGCGGCGTGTACGGCATCGTTGCCGGCGGCCCGACCTTTCCGGCAGCCCCCTTCTTCTGTGTGGCTGTCATGGTCTGCAATTACCACATCTTTTCGGAGTGGCTATCGCTAATCGTGAAGACGCGCAGCTCGCAAGCGGTGCGGCGCTTGCTTGATCTGCAGCCCGACACCGCGTACGTGCTGCGTAATGGCCAGGAACAAGAGCTTCCGATCGAACAGGTCGTTATCGGCGACCTGGTGCGTGTCCGTCCTGGCCAGCGTATCCCGGTCGACGGCGTCGTGGCCGACGGCCATTCGTCCGTCGACGTCTCGCTGGTCACCGGCGAGCCGCTTCCGGTCGAGTGCAGGGCCGGCGGCACTGTCGTCGGGGGATCGATGAACGGACTGGGTACATTACTTGTTCGCGTGACCGCGGTCGGAGCAAGCAGTTTTCTGCAGCGCGTAGTGCAAGAGGTCGAGGATGCCCGCGCCTTGAAGCCCGGAATGCTGCACCTGGTCGACAAGGTGCTGAAGCTCTACGCTCCTGCCGTGCTGTCGCTGTCCGCACTTTCCTTTCTCGCCTGGTGGATTCTCCCTTTGCTGACCGGCAACAGCCCGGGCATCGAGCGTGCCGTGTTTGCAGGCCTTACGGTTCTCGTGATGGGCTACCCTTGCGCCCTCGGCATCTCGGCGCCGCTGGCGATCGTTCGCGGTGCTGGCGGAGCTGCGGAGCGCGGCATACTGATGCGCACGGGCGAAGCCTTCCAGGGGTTGCGGCTGGTGACACACATCGTGTTCGACAAGACGGGGACGCTTACCGAAGGCAAGCCGGATCTGCTTGAACTGGAAGCTGTGAGCGACACGGAAGACGAATTACTTGGCGTGGCGGCCGCGGTGGAAACGGCTTCGGAGCACCCGCTGGCAAAAGCCGTAATGACTGCAGCGCTGGAACGCGGGATTGGACTGCCGCCGCTCGACCACTTTGAAGCGGTGCCGGGCCGGGCCGGGGCGTGCGGGCGACGCTGAAGAATCAAATGGTCCTGGTCGGAAATATTGTGTTTTTCAAAGAGCAGGCAGTGCCCTTGGGGGACATCGAGTCGCGGGTACGAACGCTGGAAGAAAAAGGCGGGACCGTCGTTCTCGTAGCGCGCGAGAACGCAGTTCTCGGGTTGCTCGCCTTCGGTGATGCCGTTCGGCCGAACGCCAAATATACGATAGACCGGCTACGCCAGGCAGGAATACGCACGATCCTGATGAGTGGCGATAACAGGGCTGCCGTCGAGCGTGTAGGAAACGAGGTCGGGGTCGATGAGGTTCATGCAGGCTTGCTTCCGCAGGAGAAGGCAAGCCTGATCAGGACGATGCAGCAAGCCGGAAGTGTCGCGATGGTCGGCGATGGGATCAACGACTCGGTCGCCCTGATGCAGGCAAACGTCGGAATCGCGATGGGGAATGGCGCCGACATCGCGATTGATGCGGCGGACATCATCATCTTGAACAACCGCCTGGAAGCGGTTCTGGATGCCCGCGAGATCAGCCGCTGGAGCTACCGCAAGATGTTGCAGAACGTCTGTCTGGCCATCATGTTCAACGGGATCGGGATCCCGCTTGCTGCGACCGGCCTGGTCTACCCCATCTGGGCGATGGCGGCAATGGCGTTCAGCGTCACCGCCATTTTTTCGAACTCGCTACGCGGTCGGCCCCGCCTCTTCTTCGATGCGATTTTGAGCGTCGGACGCGCGGCGGAGCCGGTCAGGATTTGAACTGTTATAGGAAAGGATATCAACATGATTGCCAAGGTCGATTTCGAGGTGATTGGCGAGGAGAAGATGCATTGCGGTGGCTGCGAGACCCGGGTCCGTTTTTCGCTGGGACGGATGCCCGGCGTTCAAGAAGTGGTTGCCAGCGCGAAGACACAGCGCATCGCTGTTGTCATCACCCCCGAACTGGTGACAGCTGAACAAATATTGGCGACCCTGAAGATTGCGGGCTTCGAAGCCAGGATCTTGAGCTGATTGCGAGACGATTGACGACTGAAGTGCGCGGCGAGCATTCAACGTAAGTACATTTTGCCGCCATCCGCCAAGCGGGTTCAAGACACCGTCAGCTTGTCCTTGATGAAGAAGCAGCCGCCGCCGAATGATCACTATTTCCCGAAACGAGAATATTAACAATGACCTCAACGACCATTGATATGAACCGACAGCGCGAAGCGCTGCTACGCGTGCTCGCTGCCGCAACGTTCATCATCTTCTTTCAGGCCTTCATGGTGGCCCCCATCATTCCCCAGCTAGCGGCCACATTCGCGGTCTCGCCGCACGAAACCGGGTTCATCGTCCCTGCGTATCTCATTCCATACGGTGCGGCAACGCTCGCCTACGGTTTGTTGGCCGACCGCATCGGCATCTGGCGGATCATGGCCGCCTCGCTGTGCGCGTTTGCGCTGCTGACGTCCTTGACAGCTACGGCACAGTCGATCACGCAACTCGCGTTTTGGCGCCTGATGACCGGCCTCGGCGCAAGTGGCGTCGTGCCGCTGGCCCTTGTCCTGATCGGCCGGTTATTCCCTTATGAGCGGCGAGGGCGCCCCCTGGGCTGGCTGTTTGGCGCCATGGCCGGCGGTATGGCTTTCGGTTCCACCATCGGCGCCGTTCTGGAGCCGTACACTGGATGGCGCATCATCTTCATCGGCGTCGGCATCGCGGGGGCTGGCATCTTGGCCGTTCTGCTTCCGTATCGGAATCTGATCGCAGACGCGACCCAGTCCATCCAGGGCGGCTGGAGCATGCTATTTCAAGCATATCGCGGTCTGATCACATCGGCACGGGGCCAGCGTACTTATCTCTTTGTGTTGCTCAATTCGATTTTCCACTCGGGCGTCTTCACATGGCTCGGCTTGTATTTCGAGCGGCAGTATGGCCTGGGCCCCGTCGGTATCGGCTTGGCATTGCTCGGTTACGGCGTCCCCGGCTTTTTGTTCGGACCCTTGATCGGACGCGCCGCAGATCGCTTCGGCCGCGGGCGCATTGTGCCACTCGGCCTGGGCCTCGGCGCACTGGCCGCTGCAGCGCTGCTCTCGCATACATCGTTGCTGGTCGCAGCGCTTGCGGTAACTGTGTTGTCGCTGGGTTATGACATGACCCAGCCGCTGTTCGCCGGCATCGTGACATCCCTCGGGGGCCAGCGCCCAGGACAAGCGATGGGCCTGAACGTATTTATGTTATTCATCGGTTTCGGGCTGGGCAGTCTCATCTTCGGGGAGGTGCTGAGCTTATTTGACTTCGGAAAGGCATTGACCCTTTTTGCCGTGGTGGAAGCGGTACTTTGTTTACTCGCGTTTAGGCTTTTCCGTGAGGAAACCGCGTCCTGAACGGAAAGATGGATTAGGTTGGGGGGCGCTTTCAAGCATTGGCAGCGGCGCTTACAGCCTGGCGTCCAACTCCTGATCGTATAATGCCAGGTCCTCCCCTTTGGCAGACCATGCGGAAGGAGGCAGCGTTGTTAATGCGCATCGGCGAATGCACGCCAAAGCTGACAAGGTTTCCCGTCCGTTGGTCTTCGCCCTGGATTGTTACCAACAGGATTCTGCTACCTCGGTCGAGCACTGGCATGTAAAGCAGACGGATCCTCGTAGACGAAAGAAGAATTAATGATCTGGAAGACTGGACTGTTGTTCATTGCCACAGCCGTTGCGGAAATTGTAGGCTGTTTTCTGCCATATTTATGGCTTCGTAAGAATGGCCCGATCTGGCTACTTGCCCCGGCTGCAGCAAGCCTGGCACTCTTCGTGTGGCTGCTGACTTTACACCCTGCCGCCAGCGGCCGCGTGTACGCGGCATATGGCGGCGTCTACGTTACTACTGCACTGGTCTGGCTACGCGTGGTCGACGGCGTGAAGCTGTCGACCATGGACTGGGCTGGCGCGGCGATCGCTTTGTTCGGAATGGCGATTATTGTCTCCGGCTGGTCCAGAGGATGATTGGCCGCGGGTAAGAGGTCTGCTGGCGCCAACCCAGCCTCAGCAGTTCAAATTTTTTCGATCTGCCGATTGATCGCCTTGAGCGCACGCTCGTTGCGCTCGCTGTAGCGGTCGGTCAGAAAATCGGTTCGCCCCCGCATCAGCAACGTGATCTTGAAGAGCTCCTCCATCACGTCGACAACCCGATCGTAGTAGGCAGACGGTCGCATCCGGCCTTCGTCGTCGAATTCCTTATAGGCCATCGGCACTGAGGACTGGTTCGGGATCGTGAACATGCGCATCCAGCGCCCCAGCAGGCGCAGGGTGTTGACCACGTTGAAGGACTGCGAACCGCCGCAGACCTGCATCACCGCCAGCGTGCGGCCCTGGCTCGGCCGGATCGCGCCCATTTCCAGCGGAATCCAGTCGATCTGGTTCTTCATCACCGCCGTGATCGCACCATGGCGCTCCGGGCTGCACCATACCTGGCCTTCCGACCACAGGCACAGCTCGCGCAGCTCGACGACTTTCGGATGCGTCTCCGGCACGCTGCCGGCCATCGGCAGTTCCATCGGATCGAAAATCTTCACCTCTGCGCCGAAGTGCTCCAATATGCGCGCGGCTTCCTCGGTCAGGAAGCGGCTGAAGGAACGCTCACGCAACGAGCCGTACAGCATCAGGATGCGCGGCGGATGGCTCAGGTCGCCCACTGGCGCGAGCTTCTCGAGCGTAGGCTGGTCAAGCAGTTCGGGCTTGATGTTGGGGAGATTCGGGATTTTACTCATTTGATTCGCTTTCCTTGTTCGTCGACGACAGCTTCGCCGTCCTCTTTCGAGAAGGCGGCACGCTGCGGCGCCGGCAGGATGTCCAGCACGACTTCAGACGGCCGACACAGGCGGACACCGACTGGCGTGACGACGAAGGGCCGGTTGATCAGAATCGGATGCGCGAGCATCGCGTCGATCAGTTGCTCGTCCGTCGTCCCGGGATCATCCAGGCCGAGCTCCAGGAATGGCGTGCCTTTCTCGCGTACGGCGCCGCGAACCTGCAGGCCTGCGCGCTGAATCAGGTTGACCAGTGTTGCGCGGTCGGGCGGGTTCTTAAGGTATTCGATCACGGTCGGCTCGATGCCGGCATTCCGGATGAGGCCCAGCGTGTTGCGGGAGGTGCCGCAATCGGGGTTGTGATAGATCGTGACGTCCAGTGCCTTGTTCATGTTCGGTCCTTTCTCAGCTCAAGCGCAGGGCAAGCGCGCTCAGGGTCACCAGCAGGATCGGCAGGGTCAGGAGAATACCGATCCGGAAGTAGTAGCCCCAAGAGATCTGGATATTCTTCGCCGAAAGCACGTGCAGCCACAACAGCGTGGCGAGGCTGCCAATCGGCGTGATCTTCGGGCCGAGGTCAGCACCAATCACGTTCGCGTACACCATCGCTTCGCGCACAACACCCTGTGCCGTGGTGGCGTCGATTGCCAGCGCGCCCACGAGTACGGTCGGCATATTATTCATGATCGACGACAGGATGGCAGTGATGAAGCCGGTGCCGAGCGCTGCGCCCCACACGCCATGCTCGGCGCACCGGTTGAGCAGGGCAGTGAGGTAGTCCGTCAACCCGGCATTGCGCAGGCCATAGACCACCAGGTACATCCCCAGCGAGAATACGACCACCTGCCATGGGGCGCCGCGCAGCACCTCGCGGGTCGAGATCCGGTGCCCGCGCGCAGCGACAGCCAGCAGCAGCACTGCGCCAACCGCGGCCACGGCACTGATCGGGATGCCGGCAGCGTCGAGCCAGAAGAAGCCGACCAGCAGCATGCCCAGCACCCACCAGCCGGTGACGAAGGTGGCGCGGTCATGGATGGCCTCCTCGGGGCGTTTCAGTTGTGTCACGTCGTAGTTGGCCGGGATGTCCTTGCGGAAGAACCAGACCAGCGCGGCAAGCGTCGCGGCCACCGACACCAGGTTCACCGGCACCATCACTGCGGCGTAGCGCGCAAAGCCGATATTGAAATAGTCGGCCGAGACGATATTCACGAGGTTCGACACGACCAGCGGCAGGCTGGCAGTGTCGGCGATGAAACCGGCCGCCATTACGAAGGCCAGCGTGGCTTTCGGCGAAAATCGCAAGGCGACCAGCATGGCGATGACGATGGGCGTCAGGATCAGCGCCGCGCCATCGTTGGCGAACAGCGCGGCCACGGCCGCACCCAGCAAGACAAGAAGCACAAACAGGCGCCGGCCGCTGCCGCCGCCCCAACGCGCCACGTGCAACGCAGCCCACTCGAAGAAGCCGGCCTTGTCGAGCAGGAGGCTGATGATGATGACGGCCACGAACGCACCGGTGGCATTCCAGACGATATGCCAGACGGTGGGAATGTCACTGACGTGGATGACGCCCGCGAGCAAGGCCACGGCGGCGCCCGCGGCGGCGCTCCAGCCGATACCGAGGCCGCGAGGCTGCCAGATGACGAAGGTGAGGGTTATCAGGAAGATGAGAAATGCGATCAGCACGGAAGTCTTTCAGGGAGCTACGGGCACATGGACAAGCCGGGCAATGGCCCGGCTGACGTAACGGAAGGTGGCGTTCAGGCGCCGATATGGCCGATGCGGTCGAGTTCGGTCTTGAACTTCGCGCGGTCGGATTTCAACTTCTCGAGCGGCAGGGCGAGGAAGGCTTCGATACGTGCGCGGAGGATGGCGTAGGCCTTTTCGAAGGCGGCGTCGATTTCCTCTTCGGTACCGACGACGTGGCTTGGGTCTTCGACACCCCAATGCGTACGAAGCACCGGACCGAGGTAGGCCGGGCAGGTTTCACCGGCAGCGCTGGCACACACCGTTACCACGAGGTCAGGGGTGACGGGCAAATTGTCCCAGGACTTGCTGTAGTAGCCCTCGGTGGAAATGCCTTTGCTGGCGAGCAGGGCGAGCGCCTTGTCGTTCAACTTGCCGGTCGGTTGGCTGCCTGCGCTGATGGCGTGCCAGCCAGTTGGAGCCAGATGATTGAAGACGGCTTCACTGATGAGCGAGCGGCACGAATTGCCGGTGCAAAGAAAAAGTACGTTCACGGTAGACCTTAGGTTGAGAGGAAATAAGCGCAGAAATTAGCTTGTTTGGCTGGAAGCGATGGGCTCACATCCCGAGCCATTCGTTGGCGAACAAGGATTGCCGCCACAGCAGTTCTCGGTCAGGAAGCCCAGCAGCTGATTCATCGTGTCGAAGTTCGCTGCGTAAATGATGAAACGGCCTTCCTGGCGCGGAATCACCAGGTTGGCGTGGGTAAGTTCTTTCAGATGAAAGGACAGCGATGAGGGAGGCGTGCCGAGTGCCTCGGCAATCTTGGTTGCGGAAAGTCCTGCAGGGCCAGCCTGCACGAGCAAGCGAAAGGTTGCCAGCCTTGATTCCTGGGCGAGGGCGGCAAGCGCGGCAAGTGCGGGTTTCGTGTCCATGATCTCGTCCAAATATTCGATAGTTCCAGTATAGTGGAATTGACGCCTGTGCGGCAAGCCCTCACAGGAGCGGCACGTCCGAACGGCCGATGGCGGCCAGTTCCTTTTGGATAGCCAGGCGCGACAGCGTCGCAAACGGAAGCATGGAAAAGATGTCGAGGCGATTCTTGATCTCGCGGCATGTGCGGGCAAAGACCTGGCGATGCTCCCGGTCGCTGCCCACGAATGCTGCTGGATCTTCGAAGCTCCAATGCGCCGTGATCGGGTGCCCTGGCCAGCGGGGACACGCCTCGCCAGCGGCCTTGTCGCATACCGTGATCACGAAGTCCATGTGCGGAGCATCGGCAACTGCGTACTCATCCCAGCTTTTGCTGCGCACGCCCTGGACGGGGAAGCCGAGCCGTTCGATCTGTTCGATCGCAAAGGGATGCACCGAGCTGCCTGGATGGCTTCCTGCGCTGTAGGCGCGAAACCGGCCAGCGCTGGTGGCGTTGAGGATGGCCTCGGCAATAATGCTGCGCGAGGAGTTGCCGGTGCAAAGAAATAGTACGTTGAAAATCCTGTTGTCAGTCATGGCGGTCTCGACCTGTTCGGTTGGTTGATACGACACTTCCAAATATATCGAAACATCTTGACCGTTTGATGACAACGACGATATTCTATATTCGTCGATTAACGAATAACCGGTTCAGGCGCGCGTCCGGGTCTATCGCTGCGCTCATGCATTCGTAATTCGACGAAATAGGAAATGCCGAGGTTTGGCTGCGGACCAACAGAACTTTGCCTGACTAGACGAGGAGAGCAAGAATGAATAGCAACAAAAAACTGCCGGTGGCGGTGCTTGGAGCTGGGCCTGTAGGCCTTGCGGCGGCTGCGCACCTGATCGAGCGGGGCCTAACGCCGCTCATTCTCGAAGCTGGCCCCAAGGTAGGCGCCAACCTGGCCACCTACCGCCACGTGCGCCTGTTCTCGCCCTGGCAATACAACGTCGACAAGGCGGCCCGCCGCCTCCTGCAGCAGCACGGTTGGACTTCGCCGCCGGACGACGGGCTGCCGACCGCGGGCGAACTACTCGACGCTTACCTTACTCCGCTCGCAGCGACGCCTGCAATTGCGGCCAACCTGCTGCTCGGGCAGCGGGTCATTGCCATCACGCGCGTCGGTTTCGACAAGGTAAAGACCAAGGGCCGCGAGGCCGCACCCTTCCTGATCCGCACCGAAACGGCGGAAGGGGACTCGGCAGTACCTGGCCAGTGACGTGATTGACGCTACCGGCACCTGGTCGCATCAGAATCCGTTGGGTGCCGATGGCATCCCTGCGCTTGGCGAAGTGGTACTGGCGGCGCGCATCGACTATGGCATGCCTGATGTCCTTGGAAGCGCGCGTGAACGCTTTGCGGGCCGGCGAGTGCTGGTCGTGGGAGCAGGGCACTCCGCAGCCGGAAGCCTGCTCGCGCTCGCGCAACTAGCCGAGGCATATCCGAAGACCAGCATCGTCTGGGCAACCCGCGGCAGCAACCTGACCCGGGTGTTCGGCGGCGGCGAAGCCGATGGCCTGCAGGCACGCGGCCAGCTCTGGAATACGCCTGAAGGCCCTGCGTGACTCTGGTGGACTGGAATTGCGCCAGAACTTCCGGATCGAGCAACTGGAAGAAGTCGACGGCCGGATCCGCGTGACCGGAGAGCCGATCAGCGGCGCCACGCCGGTGATCGACGGGATCGACCGTATTATTTGCGCGGCCGGGGCGCGGCCCGACCTTGCGCTGACGCGCGAACTGCGCGTGCGCCATGACCCGTGGCTCGAGAGCACCGACGCGCTGGCGCCCCTGATCGATCCGAACAAGCACAGCTGCGGCACCGAAAAGGCGCCGGATCATCCAACTAACTCCTCCGTTTTAACCTTAGCAAGGACGATGAACTGAACTAGTAACGACATAACACAG